>JALWTJ010000456.1 GCA_027082895.1 Hyphomicrobiales bacterium
GTCCGCTTCACCCATCTTGCACCACTTCCATTGCCAGCGCCCGTTCAAACGCCGCTTCGAAACCCGTTTCGGGCTGCGCCCCCGCCAGCGCAAACTTGTTGTTGAAAATGAAATAGGGCACACCGGTAATCCCCGCCTGCGGCGCCCAGCGGGCACTGCGCTCCAACGCCGCCACCGCCTCCGTGTCCGCGAGCAGCGAATCGATCTCCTGCTGCGTGAATCCGTGCGCCAGCGCCAGTTCGCAAAGAATCGCCCCGTCATTGATGTTGCGCGCCTCAAGGTAGCAGGCCCGGGAAAGAGCCATTGCCAGCTCGTGCTGCGTGCCCTTTGCCCCCGCTGCCATGATCAGCACCTGCGCCCGCTGGGAAGGATTGCGCCGGGTCTGCTTGCGCATGTCCAGTTCAAGACCGCTTTGCGCTCCGGCCAGTTCAAGCCGGTCCCACATTTCGTCCGGTGAGTGCCCGTACTTGCGCTCAAGCAGTTCCCGGACATCCTCACCCTCGGACGGTGTTGCCGCATCCAGCAGGAACGGATGATAGGAAATCCCGATACGGGCCGCCGGGTCCTGCCGGGCCAGTACATTGTCCAGCCGGGTCAGCCCGACCAGGCACCACGGACAGACCGGGTCGGAAAATATGTCCACATGCGCCTGATTCATCCGCTTCACCCGTCCCGTTCCAGCCCGTGCACCCGCGGCCCTGTGCTGACAAACCCATTCCAACATGCCCAGGCCGGGGCATGACCGCCTTCATGGCAAGGGCACTTCTGCCATTCCGGTCGGATCTTTGCCCAACGCGCCGTCCGTAAGAAGACGGCTTCCGGGTCAGTCGTTGAGCGCCTTGATGATATCTTCGGTCATTTTCTTGGCATCAGCAAACAACATCATCGTGTTGTCTCGGAAGAACAGTTCGTTCTGCACCCCCGCATACCCCGCCGACATGCCCCGCTTGACGAACAGCACCGTGCCGGCATTTTCCACATCCAGCACAGGCATCCCATAGATGGGCGAGCTCTTGTCGGTCTTGGCCGATGGATTGGTCACGTCATTGGCCCCGATCACGAAAGCCACATCCGCCTGCGCGAATTCGGAATTGATGTCCTCCAGTTCGAACACCTCGTCATAGGGCACGTTGGCTTCTGCCAGAAGCACGTTCATGTGACCGGGCATGCGTCCCGCCACCGGATGGATGGCATATTTGACCTCCACCCCGGCTTCCTTGAGCAGGTCCGCCATTTCCCGCACCGCGTGCTGAGCCTGGGCCACCGCCATGCCATAACCGGGCACGATGATCACCTTGGAGGCATTCTTCATCAGGAAGGCAGCGTCCTCCGCCGCCCCCTGCTTGACCGGCCGCGTTTCCTCTTCCCCGGAAGCGGCAGAAGCAACATCGCCGCCAAAGCCGCCCAGGATCACCGAAATGAAGGAGCGGTTCATGGCCCGGCACATGATGTAGGACAGGATGGCACCGGACGAGCCCACCAGCGCGCCGGTAATGATCAGCGCCGTGTTGCCAAGGGTAAAACCGATACCGGCGGCCGCCCACCCCGAATAGGAATTGAGCATGGACACCACCACCGGCATGTCCGCCCCCCCGATGGGAATGATCATCAGGAAACCCAGCACCAGCGCCAGTGCCGTTATCGCCCAGAACATCCAGCCCGCGCTGGCCTGCGTGAACTGCCAGATCAGGAAGATCAGCAGGGCCGCAAGAGCCAGATGCAGCACGTGGCGCATGGGAAGAATGATCGGACTGCCCGACATGCGGCCATCCAGCTTGGCAAAGGCGATCACCGAACCGGTAAAGGTAAAGGCACCGATGGCAACCCCCAGGCTCATTTCTACCAGCGCCTGCGGATGAATGGCCCCCAGCGTGCCGATGCCAAAAGCTTCAGGCGCATAAAATGCCGCCGCTGCCACGAATACCGCGGCCAACCCCACCAGGGAGTGAAAGGCGGCTACCAGCTGCGGCATGTCCGTCATGGCAATGCGTTTTGCCATGGTGGCACCGATGCCCCCCCCGATGACAAGACCGGCAACGATCAGAACCCAGGAAAGCACCGAATCCGGATTGGCCACGCCAAGGGTCGTCAGCACCGCAATGGCCATGCCGACCATGCCGTAAGTATTGCCGCGAATAGCAGAGGATGGATGGGACAGGCCCCGCAACGCCAGAATGAACAACACGCCGGCGACGAGATAGAGTATGGCTGCGACATTTGCTGAAATCATGATCGGTCAGCCCTTCTTCCTGTACATGGACAACATGCGCTGGGTAACGAGAAACCCGCCAAAAATGTTTACGCTTGCCAAAACGAGCGCCAGAAAACCGAATATCTTGGACGCGATACTCGCCCCCTCCACCAGATTGACCCCTACCGCCAGCAGGGCGCCAACCACGATCACCGAGGAAATGGCATTGGTCACCGCCATCAGGGGAGTATGCAGGGCCGGGGTCACGCTCCAGACCACGAAATAGCCGACAAAGATTGCCAGAACGAAGATGGTCAAACGGAAGACGAATGGGTCAATGGCCCCCCCGCTTGCCCCGTGAGCCAGTGCGCCGGCGGCATCCGCCACCTGTTCCGTGGTCGCTTCCATCATTCATCTCCACTCTTCTTGCCCGTTGACGCCTTTTTGGGCGCAGCCTTGCCAGCCGCCGGTTTTTTGGCCGCCGGTTTTTTGGCAGCGGTCTTTTTTGCAGCCGGTTTCCCGGCCGCCGGCTTCTTGGCCGCCGCTTTCCCGTTCCCCAACCCCTCGATCAGGCCGGGGTGAACAATCTCCCCTTCACGAGTGAGAAGCGTCGCCTTTACCAGTTCATCGTCCCAGTCCACGGCCAGCTTCTTGCTTTCCTTGTCCAGCAGGGTTTCAAGAAAGGTTTCAAGGTTGCGCGCATAAAGGGCAGATGCGGATGCTGCCACCCGTCCCGGCACATTGGTATGCCCGATAATGGCCACGTCCTTGTGAATCACGATGCCCCCCGGCCGGGTCATCTCGCAATTGCCGCCCCGTTCCGCCGCCAGATCCACGATCACCGAACCCGGACGCATGGATTCAACCATCTTCTTCGTAACCAACCGCGGAGCCGGGCGCCCCGGAATGAGCGCCGTCGTGATGACGATGTCCTGCTTGGCGATATGCGAGGCGGTAAGTTCTGCCTGCTTCTTCTGATATTCCGCACTCATGGGCTTGGCATAACCGGCCGCGGTTTCCGCCTGTTTGAATTCCTCGTCCTCGACCGCAATGAACTTGGCCCCAAGGGATTCCACCTGCTCCTTG
>JALWTJ010000457.1 GCA_027082895.1 Hyphomicrobiales bacterium
CACCAAGTGTTGCCGCGCCGAATGTTTTTGCCCTGACGTTTTTTTACACGTCGAATCTCCCGCCGGTTCCGCGCCACGCCATCCGACCGGCAGCAATCGGGAATACGGCTTTCAACCAGTGTGATTTCCCGACATTCTGCCTGCTCCTGCGGGCCCATGTCGGATATGACTTGCCAAATCGCAATGGGACCACTAAAGCCCTATCCAGAGGATTTTCATGGAGTCGGCACGCCTCCCACCGGTTTTCGCCAACGGCTACATTCCGGAACCCGATGCCCGCCCCCCTTGTATGACGCCAGCGGCGCACACACATGGGTCCTCGTTACGAATTTCGATCCGCCACGGCTGATCGACAGGCGGAATGCACGTCTCGTGCGGCCCCCATACGCGAAAGAGGAAAGATGAGCCACGCATTGCACATTCCAGAACCTGGCGGAAGGATTCCGCCCGCTGGAATGCTGCCTTTGATGTCCACGGCCCATGCCCTTGAACAACAGGTCCCGGACACGGACCGCTTACTCGAAAAATCTGCCACGCGCGGCATGCCAGCTCCGGATCGGCTCTTCCGACCGGCCCCGCATTGCGCGCGAAGGCATGGAGCAAAAATTTATGACTGCCAAAAAACGTATGCTGGTGGATGCCAGCCACCCCGAAGAAACACGGATTGTTGTCACTAGCGGAAACAAGCTCGACGAATTTGACTTTGAATCGGCCGATCGCCGCCAGTTGCGCGGCAACATCTACCTGGCAAAGGTAACGCGGGTGGAACCATCCCTGCAGGCCGCCTTCGTCGAATATGGCGGCAATCGTCACGGTTTCCTTGCCTTCTCCGAAATCCACCCGGACTATTACCAGATCCCCAAGGCCGACCGCGACGCACTTTTGCGCGCCGAGGAAGAAGCAGCCCGGCAGGAAGCGGAACGCGAAGAAGCCCGTGAAGCTGCCCAGTTGAAGGAAAAGGCGGAAAAGAAGGCCGAAAAGAAATCAGGCAAAAAGTCCGCAAAGGCCACGTCCGACTCCGGGGAAACGGATGAGGACAAATCCGAAGACAATGCCGGCGAAAATGATGCCGAAAAAGAATCCGGCGCACAGGATACGGAAGCGTCCGCCGATTCTGCTTCCGATAATGATACCGACACGGACAGCTACCACGCCGAAGATGCGGGCCTGAAGGCTGATGCCGTGTCCGAATCCACCGACACGGACGAACAGAACGAAGATTCCGAGGCCAGCAGCACCTCCGCAGATGATGGCAGCCAGACCGGAGACGACGTTGACGATCTGGGCGATGAGGAAGAAAGCGACCTGGAGGAAAGCGAAGACCTGCTGGAATTGCGCCGCAAGCAGATCCGTCGCTACAAGATTCAGGAAGTCATCAAGCGCCGCCAGGTTCTGCTGGTGCAGGTCGTCAAGGAAGAACGGGGCAACAAGGGTGCTGCTCTGACCACCTACCTTTCCCTTGCCGGTCGCTATTCGGTGCTGATGCCCAACACCGCCCGCGGCGGCGGCATTTCCCGCAAGATCACCTCCAGTTCCGATCGCAAGCGTCTCAAAAAGATCGCCTCTGATCTCACGGTTCCCGCCGGCATGGGGGTAATCCTGCGCACCGCGGGTGCATCGCGCACCAAGGCCGAGATCAAGCGGGATTTCGAATATCTGGCCCGCCTGTGGGAAAATGTGCGCCAGTTGACCATGAAGTCTACCGCCCCCTGCCTCGTCTACGAGGAAGGCAGCCTGATCAAGCGCACCATTCGCGACCTGTACAACAAGGATATCGCGGAAGTTCTGGTAGCAGGCGAGGAAGCCTATCGCGAAGCGCGCGATTTCATGCAACTGATCATGCCCAGCCATGCCAAGAACGTGAAATTGCACACCGAACCGGTGCAGCTGTTCTCCCGCTACAACGTGGAATCCCAGCTTGATTCCATGTTCTCCCCCCAGGTTACCCTGCCCTCGGGCGGCTATATCGTGATCAACCCCACCGAGGCGCTGATCTCCATCGACGTCAATTCGGGGCGTGCCACCAAGGAACACAATATCGAGGCCACCGCCCTTCAGACCAACCTTGAAGCCGCCGAGGAAGCCGCGCGTCAGTTCCGCCTGCGCGATCTGGCCGGCCTGATCGTGATCGACTTCATCGACATGACCGAACGCCGCTCCATCCGCGCCGTGGAAAAGAAACTCAAGGACGCGCTGAAAAACGATCGTGCCCGCATCCAGGTAGGCCGCATTTCCCATTTCGGCCTGCTGGAAATGAGCCGCCAGCGCATGCGCTTCGGCGTTCTGGAAAGCTCGACCACCGCCTGCCCCACCTGTGAAGGGACCGGCATCATTCGCGCGGTGCAGAGCCGGGCCCTGATGGTACTGCGCGCCATCGAGGATCAACTGGTGCGCAAGCCCAACCAGTCCATCAATGTCCTGACGCCGCCGGATGTGGCGATCTACCTGCTCAACGCCAAGCGCGCTTCCCTGATGGAACTGGAAAACCGGTTCAGCCTGTCCATCACCATTTCCAGCGACCCGCACAAAAACGCCAGCGATTTTACCATCGAAAAGGGTGAGGATCGCAAGGTCCATGCAATCCCGTCCGCCAACGCGATAAACGTGAGTTCCACGACCCCCGTTCAGGAAGAGGAAAGCGCTCCATCCGAAGAACAGCCCCGCAAAAGGCGGCGGCGGCGCAAGGATGCTGCCGACGAAAAGGCTGCCGAGGCGACTCAGACAACCAGCTCCGAAGGTGCGGAAACCGATTCCAGCGAAGCAGGCGCTGCCGGTGACGAAAGCTCCGCAGACGCTTCCACCGAAGAACAACCCCGCAAAAGGCGGCGGCGCGGTCGTCGGGGCGGTCGGCGCAACCGGCGCAACACCGGTGCAGATACCGAAATGAACGCCCAGGCCAATGGGGCCATGACGGACACCGCCCAGGAAGCGGTAGCGTCGGAAGCCGCCGTATCGGAAACGATTGCCCAAAGCAGTGGCGACAACACGAACGGGCAGGTCTCCACCGAAAAAAGCGACGGGAAAGACAATCCCGCAGAATCCACCATGGGTGAACAGGCCGCCGACAAGACGGCCGCCGAAGAAAAGACCGATGGAGAAATGGAAAAGGCTGACGATGGCACCACGTCCCGGCCGGCCCGCCGCAAACCTCGGCGTACCGCTCGCGGACGCGCATCCAACGCCGACAAGGAAGAAAAATCCGAAACGTCCGGAAACGGCTCCACCAAAGCCCCGGCCCGCGCAAAAGAAGGCGCCGCCCCCGCCCCGGATG
>JALWTJ010000458.1 GCA_027082895.1 Hyphomicrobiales bacterium
AGTTGATAATGGCCCCTCCTCCGGCCCGGGCCATTCCCGGTGCAACCGCCTGGGCGGTGAAGAAATGGGGGCGCAGATTGATGTTCTGCGCCCGGTCCCATTCCTCCACCGTATAGCCCTTGATCTCGTGGCGCATGTCGCTGGCCGCATTGTTGACCAGAACGCTGATGGGACCGTTCCGGTCAGCAGCCATGGCAATGGCGTCCTGAAGGGCGGGAATATCGGTCACGTCGCAGGAAATGAACAGGGGAGCGTTGGCGTGCCGTCTGCTCATCTCTTCGACGAAGGCATCGGCATTGGAACGCTGGACGAAGGCCACCTTGCAGCCCTGTTCCAGAAATCCTTCGGTCAGGGCCGCCCCGATGCCCGCTCCCCCGCCGGTAATGAAAACGCTCTGCCCCTTCAGATCGTGAAACGTGGCGTATCCGGTCATGGCCATTGATCACCCTTCCTGCTGCGGGACCGGCTTAACAGCAATCTTGCCAATTGCGTTCCGGTCTATTTGGGTACGAGCGCCAGCTTCTTCTGGTTCAGGACCATGCGCACCGTACTGCCTTTTTGGAACATATCGGCCATGTGATTGTCGACGACAAAAATTTCACCAACCGGGGAATCCAGCGTATATTGCACCTGATTGCCCAGATAGGCCGCATAGGTGATGTTGCCCTCGATACTGGCTTTCTTCGTTTCATGGGCCAGCGTTATGTTCTGGGGACGAATGACAAGGGAGGCATCAAAGGGCGCATCCCGGGTGGTGGGTACCTTGATGGTGATACCGGCAACCTGCACCGTGGCCACCTTGTTCCGGACCCCTGTCACTTCACAATCCACCACATTGGCATCGCCGATAAAATCGGCAATGAATTCCGAATTGGGTTCGTTATAGAGGTCACTGGGGGAGCCCATCTGGGCAATTTCGGCATTTTTCATGACGATGATCCGGTCGGACACCGCCATGGCCTCCTCCTGATCGTGGGTCACATAGACCGCGGTCAGCCCCAGGCTCTGCTGGATGAGGCGGATTTCCTCGCGCACATGGCGGCGCAGCTTGGCATCCAGATTGGACAGGGGTTCATCCAGAAGCAGCACTTCGGGCTCCAGCACCACGGCGCGGGCCACGGCCACCCGCTGCTGCTGGCCACCGGACAATTCGGAAGGCAGACGATCTCCGAACCCTTCCAGCCCCACCATGGCCAGCCCTTCCCTTGCCTTTTCCATGGCCTCCTTCTTCGGGGTGGAACCGACCGTCAACCCATAGGCGACATTGGCCGCCACGGTCATATGGGGAAACAGGGCATAGGACTGGAACACCATGGACACGTTGCGATAGGTGGCGGTGAGATCGGTCACATCCTTGCCCCCGATCCATATCCGGCCCCTTGTCACCGCTTCCAGCCCCGCAATCAGGCGCAGGGTGGTGGTCTTGCCGCAGCCGGAAGGGCCCAGAAGGGTCACCAGCTCCCCCGGCTTGATATCCAGGGACAGGCTCTTGAGGGCCACCACGTCGCCGAAACGCTTTTCGACATTCTCGAAGCGGACCGAACCCTTGATCAATTCACCAGACATGGACGTCTCCGTTTACAAAAACACGATTATCAGGCTGCCGCCGGAACCGGCTTGATGACGTTCTGCACGCGATCTTCCCGCCGCAACCGCCGCCGCCCGACAAGCAGTTGCAGCAGCACGATCACCGCCAGCATGGTCACGATCAGAACCGCCGAATAGGCAATGGCGATGCCGAAATCGCCATTTTCCACCCTGCCCACGATAAAGGCGGTCGCCATGTTGTGTTTGGCACTGGCAAGGAAAATCACGGCACTGACCGAGGTCATGGCACGCACAAAGCTGTATATCAGCGCCGCCAGAATGGCCGGCCCCATCAGGGGCAGAATGACCCGGCGCACCGTGGTGAAGCTGTTGGCCCCAAGGGTGATGGATGCCTCATCCAGACTCTTGTCCAGCTGGGACATGGCGGCAATCCCACCCCGCACGCCAACGGGCATGTTGCGAAAGATGAACACGATGACCAGAATGACCGCCGTTCCCGTCAGCTCGATGGGGGGCACATTGAAGGCCAGGATGTAGGCGATGCCGATCACGGTTCCCGGAATGGCAAAGCTGAGCATGGTGGAAAATTCGAACAGGTTCTTTCCGGCGAATTTCTGACGCACCAGCAGATAGGCGGTGGCCAGCCCGACAAGGGCCGTCAGCGGTGCGGATACGGTGGAAATGGTAAAAGTGGTGAAATAGCTCTTCCATGCTACCCCGGTCCACTGGATGCCATCGTTGAAGCTGACGGAAAAGGCCCGGAGGTAGTGTTCGAGGGTAAAACTGTTGTCATAGCCCCACAGCTTGGCGAAGCTGCCGAAAATGATCATGGAATAGACGATGATGGTAAAGGCAGCCCAGGGCAGGGCCGTGGCATAGCACAGTTTTTCCAGACCCGGGCTGAGGGACGCATGCTGGCCGCTGTCGGCCTTGCCGGTAACGGTGGCGTAGGACTTCTTGCCGACCCATCGCCGCTGAACGAGGAAGGCGCCCAGGGTCATCATCAACAGCACGATGGAAAGGGTGGCCGCGCGGCCTGTATTGGCGACCGCGCCCACGATGGCAAAGAAGATGTCGGTGGAAAGAACGTTCAGATTGCCCCCCAGCACCAGGGGGTTGCCGAAATCGGCCAGGCTTTCGATGAAGCCAAGCAGAAAGGCATTGGCCAGCCCGGGGCGCATCAGGGGAAAGGATACATATTTGAAGGTCTGCCAGCGGTTGGCGTTCAGGGTCTGGGAAGCCTCCTCCATGGAAGGACTGACACCCTCGACGACACCAATCAGCACCAGGAAGGAAATGGGAGTAAAGGAAAGAAGCTGGGCGATATAGACACCCCAGAACCCATACAACCACCGGGATTTCGGTATGCCGAACAGATCGTGCAACAGGCCGGTCAGGGCGCCGGAGCGGCCAAACAGGAGGATAAGAGCAAGGCCGATCACGAAGGGGGGAGTGATGATCGGAATGACAGTGAGCACCCGCAGCAGGGGCTTGAAGCGGAACCGGGTGCGGGTGACAATCAGGGCAAAGGACAGGCCCATCAGGGTCGAGCCGCCACCGGTCAAAACGGCCAGGGCCAGCGAATTCCAGGCGGCACCGCAGTCGCCGGCACCCGCCAGACATCTCAGTCCCCAGATACGGTGGGAGGCCATGCGGCTCCAGAACTCGCCAAGGCTGAAACTGCCTTCGGA
>JALWTJ010000459.1 GCA_027082895.1 Hyphomicrobiales bacterium
AGCCGAAGAACTGCAGCGGCTGGCGGAAATTTCAGATCCCAAGATTACCATAAACACGGCCGGTTTGCCCCCCGAGGCTACGGAGTTGACCAATCGCCTCGCAAGGGAAATTGCTACCCTTTCCCCTGAGGCCCTTGAGCATCTGAAAAACGAACTGATTCGCAACAGCACCAGATCCCCATCCCTTGACAGGACGCAGAGCGGCGGCACGTAACCCGCAGACATGTAACCGGTGCCGGATTCAGCAGGCCCTGTCTGTAACTATCAGGAGCAACTAGAGCACTTCCCGAAAAGTGTGAAGCGGTTTTCGGACAAGAAGTGCGGAAATATCAAACAGATAGAGCGTGGTCTTGATTCCATCAGAAACAGACACGCTCTAGAGTACAAACCTGCTCAGATCCGTATTGCCTGCCAGATCTCCTACCCGTTCCTTGACATAGGCCGCATCGATCCGGACGGTTTCACCGCTTTTGTCCGCAGCGTTGAACGAAATTTCTTCCACCAGCTTTTCCATCACGGTCTGCAAACGCCGTGCGCCGATATTTTCAACGCTGGCATTCACCTCGAAGGCTGCATCGGCGATGGCCTCGATGGCATTTTCGCTGAATTCCAGCGTCACGCCTTCCGTACCCATCAGGGCTACATATTGCTTGATGAGGCTGGCCTCCGTGTCGTTCAGGATCTGCACGAAATCATCCCGGGTCAGGGCGTTCAGTTCCACCCGGATCGGCAACCGCCCCTGCAACTCGGGCAACAGGTCCGAGGGTTTGGAAACGTGAAACGCTCCTGAAGCGATGAAAAGGATATGGTCCGTGTTGACCGGACCGTGCTTGGTGGCAACCACTGTTCCCTCTATCAGGGGCAGCAGGTCCCTTTGCACCCCTTCGCGGGAAACTTCGCCACCACTCTTGCCGTCGCGAAGGCAGATCTTGTCGATTTCATCAAGAAACACGATGCCATGGTTTTCTACCAGATCGATGGCTTCCACCTTGATCTGGTCCTGGTCCAGCAGTTTTTCCGATTCTTCGGCCACCAAAATCTGGTAGCTGTCTTTGACCTTGACCTTGCGCTTGACCCCCGGGGGGCTAAAGGCCTTTCCCAGCATGTCCGAAATGTTGATCATGGCACCACCCGGCATGCCCGGAATTTCAAACGCGCCGGCACCCGGTGGGGTGGAATGAACCTCGATCTCGATTTCCCGGTCATCCAGTTCGTTGTCCCTGAGTTTCCTGCGGAAACTTTCCCGGGTGGAGGGTTGGGCCGATACACCCACCAGTGCGTCCAGCACCCGCTCTTCCGCCTGCAGGTGCGCCTTGGCCCGCACCTTCTTGCGCCGTTGCTCCTTCAGGATGCCGATGCCCGCTTCCACCAGATCGCGAATGATCTGTTCCACGTCCCGGCCCACATAGCCCACTTCGGTGAACTTGGTGGCTTCCACCTTGATGAAGGGGGAATTGGCCAGCCGCGCCAGGCGGCGGGAAATCTCGGTTTTTCCGACCCCGGTTGGCCCGATCATCAGGATGTTTTTCGGGCTGATCTCCCGGCGCATTTCGGCGGGTAACTGCTGGCGGCGCCAGCGGTTGCGCAGGGCGATGGCCACGGCCCGCTTGGCATCATGCTGGCCCACGATATGGCGGTCCAGTTCCGACACGATTTCGCGTGGAGAAAAGTGTTTTTCACTCATGATGCGGCCTCCAGACTTTCCAGGGTCACCTGATCATTGGTGTACACACATATTTTGGCGGCAATTTCCATGGCCTTGCGGGCAATGCTTTCCGCGTCCAGTTCCGAATCAGCCAGTGCAAGGGCGGCACTCAGGGCATAATTCCCCCCCGACCCGATGGCCATGATTCCCTGATCCGGGCTGAGCACGTCGCCGGTTCCCGTCAGCACCAGAGATTCTTTGGCGTCCACCACGATCAGCATGGCTTCCAGCTTGCGCAAGTACCGGTCGGTACGCCAGTCCTTGGCCAGTTCCACACAGGCCCGCATCAATTGCCCCGGATATTGTTCCAGCTTGGCCTCCAGCCGCTCGAACAGGGTAAAGGCGTCCGCCGTTGCCCCGGCAAAACCGGCAATGACGCTGCCGCCCGACAATGTGCGTACCTTCCTTGCCCCGTGCTTGATCACGGTCTGGCCAAGGGAAACCTGTCCGTCCCCCGCGACCACGACCCTGTTTCCCTTGCGGACTGAAACGATGGTGGTGCCCCGCCATCCGGGAAAGGCAGGATCGTTGGGCGAAGTAACAGGATTGCTCATCGTGATGTCCGTCATCGTTCAGGTTAATGGGGTTTCGTATCGGGTGGGCAGGAAGAGTCTGAGCTATTTGAACCGTCTGACCTATTTAGGGTCTTGCCGGGCAAATGCCAACCGGCCCTTTGCATCCCGGGCACACTGCCCTTTGCAAAACCCCGTGAAACCGGATAAACAAAGCCCGCAACGCTCAGGAACGCCCCGGATCGGAAACAAGATGCGCACCAGCACCATCAGCCGCAAGACCGGCGAAACATCGATAAAAGTTGCCATTGATCTGGATGGCACCGGCGCCAGCCGGATTGCCACCGGCATTGGTTTTCTGGACCATATGCTGGACCTGCTGGCCCGTCATTCCCTGATCGACATGGACATAAGTGCCACCGGCGATCTGGAAGTGGATTTTCACCACACCGCCGAGGATGTGGGGATTGCCCTGGGACAAGCCGTCAGGGAAGCGCTGGGCGACAAGCGGGGTATCACCCGCTATGCGTCCCTGCACCTGCCCATGGACGAAGCCCTGACCCGCGTGGCGCTGGATATATCGGGGCGTCCGTTTCTTGTGTTTCGCGTTGCCTTTTCCCGCGACAAGGTGGGGGACATGGATACGGAACTGTTTCAGGAATGGTTTCAGGCCTTTGCCATGAATGCCGGCATGACCCTGCATGTGGAAAACCTGTATGGTGAAAACAATCACCATATTGCCGAGAGCGCCTTCAAGGGACTGGCGCGCGCCCTGCGGCAGGCCATTGCCATCGATCCGGGTAACAAGGACAGGATTCCCTCGTCCAAGGGCCTGCTCTAGGCCGGCAGGTTCCGGACAAGGGACTCGGCCCCAGGGAGACCGATACATGACACTTTTCATGGCGATGCAAAACAGCGGAAGGACGGATGATGCCGCCCTTGTCCTGATTCCGGACCGGTTCAACTGGTGGGCCTTTCTGTTTGCCCCTGTGTGGGTACTTTTCCGGGGATTGTGGCGC
>JALWTJ010000460.1 GCA_027082895.1 Hyphomicrobiales bacterium
GTCCCCGGTATTGGCCACGTTCAGCGTGATGGCGGACCGGTCTTCGTTCAACGTGATGTCCCCGTCCGCAAGAAAGATTTCGCCCGGTATCATTCATCTGCCTCCGCATGCCCTGTTGACCGCAATCTGCACCGTTGAGGCCGGGAAACGGACCAGATCAGCCGCCGGCCGCACCGGACGGGGCACGAACCCGCCCCCGCAGTTCGGACAAACGCCACCAAGCCGTTCCGATACGCACGCAGCGCAAAAGGTACATTCATAGCTACAGATCATGGCATCAGACGCCGCGGGCGGCAATTCCTTGTCGCAGCATTCGCAATTGGGTCTGAGTTCCAGCATGCTTACCCCCTGACCGGCTGATGAACGGTAACAAGCTTGGTGCCATCGGGAAAGGTTGCTTCCACCTGCACGTCGTGGATCATTTCGGCGATGCCTTCCATACACTGGTCGCGCCGCACCACATGAGCCCCCGCCTCCATGAGATCGGCCACCGAACGGCCGTCCCGCGCACCTTCCACGACAAAATCGGAGATCAGCGCCACCACTTCGGGGTGATTGAGCTTCACCCCTCTCTCCAGCCGGTTGCGCGCCACCATGGCTGCAAGGGAAACCAGAAGCTTGTCCTTTTCCCGTGGTGTCAGTTTCATCCCTTTTCCTCACTCTGCTTGCGTTTGCCGGCCGGTATTTGCCGGCGCGCATTCCCCGTTTCCGGACGCAATGCCATACGGCCCGCCACGCCCCGAGATCTTTTGTACCTCAAACCTTCCAGACATGGGGCACCGGCCTTCCCCGGAAATTCTCCAGCATCCGCACCGACCCGGCCAGCACGGCCTGCGGATCAGCGGAAAGAAACCGGGCAAAAATCATGTTATTCCAGCAAGATACCGCAAGGTCAACATTCAGCCCTTCCATGCCGGCGCGCACCGACCCCGCCCGCAGGTCCGCATCCGCTCCCGTATAAAAGAAACTGCCCACGGCCCGGCTGTCCCCGATTCCCGCCCGGCTGCGTGCCATTTCCAGCATTCCCGAATGCAGCCGAAAGCCATCGGCAAACACCAGCCTGCCATTTCGCCACACGCGCCGCTGGTCGTTCACCTGTACCCGGGAAAGATTCTCTCCCATGGCATGGCGCCCCAACACCATCACATCGAGAAAAAGAAAGCGCGCCGTTTCTGCAAGTTCCACATCAACATGCCGATCCAACCCACACTTATCAAACAGGATTGTTTCACGTGGAATCCATTCCAGGAACGCCCCGTCCGCCACTTTCAGGCGCCCCCTCACCCGGGCAACACCCTCGCTAGAGCGGTAGATCCGTTCCGCCGACTGGCTGCTCAGACAAAGAATCGCCCCTTCCGTGCATCCCGCCTGAACATCGATGTCGTCGCCCCCCGTCAGCCCTCCGGCCGTGTTCACCACCACCGCTTCGGGGACCCCGTGATCGCTCCGGGGCAGAAGAAGGCGGATGCAGCCGGACTGGTGAAGTTCATCCAGCCCCTTTTTCCCCATCAGGATGCGCCCCCGCCCCCGGGACCGAACCGGCGGACGCGCCGCTTCCTGCTGTTTGTATGCACCCTGCACCCTGTTCATTCCCTTTCCCTTCCACAGCCAGGGAAGCAGCGCCGGGTCGTCAGACAGGCGCCTGCCACTTTTCCCAAAAGGGGAAGATGCCAGCCGCCCGCAGATGTGCTACATCCCGCAAGGCCGAGCGCGCCCCATCAGGTATCGCGTCCGACGCACGCCCGGCGCCCCGCCCGACCACTGATTGCCCAACTGACGGACCCTGTCAAATGCCCGACGGCCTGATCGTTGATTTCCTGACCGGTGCCACCGGTTACCGGCAGCGTCACTCCTTCGGCAGACGACAGCCCCTTCCCCGTGCCCTGGGGCTGCACAAGAAGGATGCAGACCCGCACCGTTTCCACATCATTGATGCCACCGCCGGTCTGGGCCGGGACGCCTTTCTCCTTGCCTCCCTTGGTGTCCGTGTCACCCTGCTGGAGCGCAACCCCGAAATGTTCAGCCTGCTGCAACAGGCCATGGCGCGGGCCCGGGACCACAGCCCGGAAATGGCCGCCATCATGGACCGCATGCACCTGCTGCATGCCGACGCCCGGCACTATCTGGGCGGCAGGAGTCCCGAATATGTCTATCTGGACCCCATGCACCCTCAACGCACGGGCAGCGCCCTGGTCAAGAAACAGTTGCGCCAGGTGCGCGAACTGGTCGGAACGGACCCGGATTCCGGCGATCTTCTGCGCACCGCCCTGCAGGTTGCAACCAGGCGGGTCGTCCTCAAATGGCCCCTGCGGGCACCTGCCCTGCCCGGCATCCCTGCCCCCTCCCACCAGATCTGTGGAAAAACGGTCCGCTATGATGTGTTTGTGCGACACCGGACATGAAAAACCGGCACGACGTTCAGAATTTCCTGTAAATCGGGCACGCCCGCCAATAGAATTGCCGCCATGTTTGACAAGTTGCGTACATTTGCCGCCCACCTGCCCCGCCGTCAGAAGAACGCGATCATGCTCGCGTTCGACTTTGTCGTTCTGTCAACGGCGGTCTGGGTCGCCTACTCCCTGCGCCTGAGCACCATCCGCTTTCCCGATCCCGTGGAATGGTTCGTCATCCTGACCGCCCCGGCAACCGCCATTCCGGTCTTCATCCGCATGGGGCTTTACCGGGCCGTCATCCGCTACCTGCCCGAAAGGGCCTTCTGGACCATCGCCAGTTCGGTCGGTCTGGCAACGCTCGCCTGGGTCGCGGTTCTGTTCATGCTCGAAATATCCCGGCTGGGAACCGTGCCGCGCTCCGTGCCCATCATCTACGCCATTCTTGCCATTCTGGTAATCGGGGGCAGCCGCTTTCTGGCCAAGGCCTTCCTGTGGTCCCCTTTCCGGGCGGCCCGCAGCGGCACCGTGGCCATCTATGGCGCCGGGGCCTCCGGAACCCAGCTTGCCAACGCCCTGCACGAGGAACACCAGAAATTCGTCGGTGCCTTTCTTGACGACGACCCGGCCCTGCATGGCATGGAAATCGGGGGCACCCGCATCTACCCGCCCGGCGAACTGGCCACCCTGATAAAGCAGCTTGGCATTCAGGAAGTCATCATCTGCATGCCGTCCCTGAGCGCGGCCAAGCGCCAGAACATCATCACGGACCTGAGCACCCACGGCGTCCCCATCCGCTCACTTCCTCCGCTCAAGGATCTGGCCTCCGGGCGGGTCCTGATC
>JALWTJ010000461.1:0-2890 GCA_027082895.1 Hyphomicrobiales bacterium
GGGGAGTTGGTCATGGGTCAACTGATATTGATCCTGTACAAGACTGGCAACCCTGAAATGTTTGGACTATAAGGCGGGCAAATTCGCTTCCCCCCAATTTGGGAAAGCCATGCGGCAAATCAGATTTTGATCAGGTGATTGACATGACAATGAGCTCTCTGGACAGTTTCAAGGCAAAGCAGGTACTGGATGTCAATGGGAGGAAGTACAGCTATTTTTCCCTGATCGAAGCGGAAAAGAACGGTCTTGCCGGCATTTCGCGGCTTCCCAATTCCCTGAAGGTGGTACTGGAAAACCTGTTGCGGTTCGAGGACGGGAAAACCGTTACCCGGCAGGATATCGAAGCGTTCGTTGCCTGGCTGGACAAACGCACATCCTCCCAGGAAATCGCCTATCGCCCGGCCCGGGTACTGATGCAGGATTTTACCGGAGTGCCGGCGGTGGTGGACCTGGCCGCCATGCGTGATGCCACCCGGACCCTTGGGGCCGATCCGCAAAAGATCAATCCACAGGTGCCGGTGGATCTGGTGATCGACCATTCGGTGATGGTTGACCGCTTCGGTTCCATGGAGGCATTTGCCGACAATGTGGAACTGGAATATGAGCGCAACGGGGAACGGTATGAATTCCTTCGCTGGGGGCAGTCCGCGTTCGAGAATTTTTCCGTTGTTCCGCCGGGAACGGGCATCTGTCACCAGGTCAATCTGGAATATCTGGCGCAGACGGTGCGGGACAAGGAAGTGGACGGGGAGCTTTTCGCCTTTCCCGATACGCTGGTGGGGACCGATTCCCATACCACCATGGTCAACGGCCTTTCGGTGCTGGGCTGGGGTGTCGGGGGTATCGAGGCGGAAGCGGCGATGCTGGGTCAGCCCATTACCATGCTCATTCCCGAGGTGGTCGGCTTCCGGCTGAAGGGGGAAATGGCGCAAGGGGTCACCGCGACCGATCTGGTGCTGACGGTGGTGGAAATGCTGCGGGCCAAGGGGGTCGTGGGCAAGTTCGTGGAATTTTTCGGACCCGGACTGGACCATCTCAGTCTGGAGGACGAGGCAACCATTGCCAATATGGCACCGGAGTATGGCGCTACCTGCGGCTTTTTTGCCGTGGATGCGGATACCCTGTCCTATCTCCGGGTTACCGGGCGCAGCGAAGAGCGGGTGGCGCTGGTGGAAGCCTATGCAAAGGCCCAGGGCATGTTCCGTTCTTCCGACACGCCCGAGCCGGTGTTTACCGATGTGCTGGAGCTGGACCTGGGGGATGTGGTGCCTTCCATTTCAGGGCCCAAACGTCCTCAGGACCGGATTTCGCTGGATGAGGCGGCCAAAAAGTTTGCCGTCAGCCTGAAGGGGGAATTCAACAAGGATGATGCGCCGGTGGTCCCGGTGGAAGGCAAGGATTTTTCCATCACCCATGGGGATGTCGTGATTGCAGCCATTACCTCGTGCACCAACACGTCCAATCCTTCGGTACTGGTGGCGGCGGGGCTCGTGGCACGTAAGGCACTGGAGAAAGGCCTTCAGGTCAAGCCCTGGGTCAAGACGTCCCTTGCGCCGGGTTCGCAGGTAGTGACCGATTATCTGAAGGCGGCGGGGCTGCAAAAGGATCTGGACGGGCTGGGGTTCAACCTGGTGGGTTATGGCTGCACCACCTGCATCGGCAATTCGGGGCCGCTGGATCCGGCCATTTCCGAAGCCATCCGGTCCAGGGATCTGGTGGCCTGCGCCGTCCTTTCGGGCAATCGCAACTTTGAAGGGCGCATCAGCCCGGACGTCAAGGCGAACTATCTGGCCTCGCCGCCGCTGGTGGTGGCCTATGCCCTGCTGGGCAGGATGAGCGCCGACATCACGACGGAACCCCTCGGCAATGACCGGGAAGGCAACCCGGTCTATCTGAAGGACCTGTGGCCTTCAAACCGGGAAATTGCCGACCTGGTGCAGGCGTCCCTTACACCGGAAATGTTCACCAGCCGCTATGGCGACGTGTTCAAGGGAGACAGGCATTGGCAGGCCATCAAGGTGAGCGGCGGGGAGACATTCGCATGGAATCCCTCCTCGACCTATGTGCAAAAGCCCCCCTATTTCGATGATATCCAGATGCAGCCGGAACCGGTCAAGGATATTTCGGATGCCCGTATTCTGGGCCTGTTCGGCGATTCCATCACCACGGACCATATTTCCCCGGCCGGATCGTTTTCCGTTTCCTCCCCGGCGGGCCGGTATCTGGTGGAACGGCAGGTGGCGCCCAAGGATTTCAATTCCTACGGGTCGCGCCGGGGTAATCACGAGGTGATGATGCGCGGCACGTTCGCCAATATCCGCATCCGCAACCTGATGCTGGACGGGGTCGAGGGGGGCTTTACCCGGGGACCGGACGGCAGCGAGATGTCCATGTTCGATGCGGCCATGGCCTACAGGGAACAGGGCCGGGACCTTGTGGTATTCGGGGGCAAGGAATATGGCACCGGTTCTTCCCGGGACTGGGCGGCCAAGGGAACCCTGCTGCTGGGGGTGCGGGCGGTCATTGCCCGCAGCTTCGAGCGTATCCATCGTTCCAACCTGATCGGCATGGGGGTTCTGCCCCTGCAGTTCCGGGAAGGGGAAAGCTGGCAGATGTTCGGTCTTGATGGTTCCGAGAGCGTGACGATCGGCAACATGGACGGCCTTGCGCCGCGTGGGGAAGTGACGATCGATATCGGGTTTGCCGATGGTCGCACGCAGGCGGTAACGGCCCTGTGCCGGATCGATACGGATGATGAAATGCTGTATTTCCGCAACGGGGGCATTCTTCAGTTCGTGCTGCGCAATCTGGTTTCCCGGTAGACGGGCGGAGTTTGCAGATGGGAGCGGGACCATGGGCATCCCGCTCTCGTTTCCGTCATGCAGGGGAG
>JALWTJ010000461.1:2900-3230 GCA_027082895.1 Hyphomicrobiales bacterium
AGTCCCGGCCGGTGGCGGTGATCGAGCTGTTTACTTCCCAGGGATGTTCGGCCTGCCCCCCCGCCGATGCGCTTTTGGGGGAACTGGACAAGCGCAGCGATGTGCTGGCGCTGGCCTATCATGTGGATTATTGGGACTATATCGGCTGGAAGGACACTTTTGGGAGTGAAGCCTTTTCCGACCTGCAGCGCGCCTATGCCAGAAGCTGGGGCAAGAGCCGCATCTATACGCCGCAACTGGTCATAAACGGCCGCATGGATTTCGTGGGGTCCCATCGCGGGGAAATCGAAGAAGGTCTTTCCGGGGCGCATTTGCCGGTCCGGGTGGATC
>JALWTJ010000462.1 GCA_027082895.1 Hyphomicrobiales bacterium
GAAGGGAACCTATATCGGCGGCAACATTACCCTCCCCCACAAGGTCGCCATCGCCCGACATTGTGACCGCCTCACCCCGCAAGCAACGGCTATTTCTGCCGTAAACACCCTTTATCGGGAAGGAAAGAAAATTGTTGGCCACAACACGGACGCTACCGGATTCATCGCAAACCTTGATCAACAGGCCCCCCGATGGCGGCGACATGTCAATAAATGTCTGCTGTTGGGAGCAGGGGGCGCGGCGCGAGCCGTTGCCTTTGCACTCCTTGACGATCAGCTGGACAACCTGACAATACTCAACAGAACACAGCAAAAGGCCGAAACCCTTGCCCAACATCTGCGTCAACTGTTTCCCGAAAAACAGATCGATGCACGGCCCCTTGACCATTTCAATCGCAAGGCACCGCAAACTGATCTGCTGGTCAACACCACCAGCATTGGCATGAACAACACCCGTTTTGGTAAGATTGATCCCGCACGGCTGGCCCCCGAAGCTGTGGTCGCAGAAATCGTCTATACACCCCTTGAAACGCCCCTTCTCAACGCAGCCAAGTTGGCTGGCCTGACAACGGTGGATGGGTTGGGAATGCTGTTACATCAGGCCGTTCCCGGTTTTGAAAAATGGTTTGGCCACCGTCCTGAAGTAACCCCTGAACTCAGAAAACGGATTTTGGCCGACCTTGCCAGCTTATCCGATTCATCTACCCGATGAACAGACCAAGAAAACACCCCAAAGAACCCTTCAAGCTCGGCCTGACCGGATCAATTGCCACCGGCAAGACCACCGTTCTGCACATGCTTGAAGATATGGGGTACCCCGGTTTTTCCGCTGACGAACAGGTACATGACCTCTACCGGTCTGTTGCCATTCCCCTGATCGCCGAATTTTATCCACCAGCCGTCCGCAACAACCACGTTGATCGGGCCAGACTTGCCCAACATGTCCTGAGCAATCCTGCCCGGCTCAAAAAACTTGAAACCATTATCCATCCCTTGCTGCGCCAGCGTGCCGAACAATTCATCACATTTCATACCAAGCGGGAAACACCCTTGGTGGTACTGGATATTCCCCTCCTGTTTGAAAATGAACAGGATTGGGACCTGGACGCCGTCACCGTTACCTGGTGCACATCCGCAGATCAACGTAAAAGAGCCCTGCAGCGTCCCGGCATGACCCTCGAAAAATTACAGGCCATACTGAACCGGCAAATGCCCCAGCAACAAAAGCGGAACCGGGCGGACTATACCATAAACACCAGTTGTCCTCTGGAAGACGTCAAGCAACAGCTGCACGCCATGCTCACCCATATCAGCCAAACCCGCCGACCTTCTCTCAAGCTTTTGTTACCTGCGGACCAAAACTGAACTGTCGTGCAAAATTCCCGCCACATCCCCAACAAAATACCCACTGGTCATTGTAGACGCCCCAATCGACTTGATTCGTCCTTTCTCACCTGAAAGAACAAACCGTGATATCACCCCCGACTAGTCTGAAAGAAATGGTATGAGCACCTCGAACGAATTGCGTGAAATTGTTCTGGATACCGAAACAACCGGCCTTTCCGCCAAAGACGGCGACCGGATCGTTGAAATCGGATGCATTGAATTGCTCAACCACATTCCCACCGGCCGACAGTTTCATACTCACCTGAATCCGGAACGCGACATGCCCGAGGGAGCTTTTCGCGTCCACGGCCTGTCAACCGAATTTCTGGCCGACAAGCCTCTGTTCCATCAAGTTGCTCAAGAATTTCTCGACTTCCTCGATAAGGCCACCCTTGTCATTCACAACGCGCCCTTTGACATGGGATTCCTTGACATGGAGTTGCAACGCATTGGCCGTGATCCCCTGTCCAACCCGGTCATTGATACCGTACAGCTGGCCCGTCAGAAACATCCCGGTGCGCGCGTCGGCCTGGATGCCCTGTGCAAACATTACAATATCGACAACTCCCACCGCACGCTGCACGGGGCACTTCTTGACAGTGAAATACTTGCCGAGGTCTATCTGGAACTGATCGGCGGACGACAGGTGGCCCTGTCCCTCGGCGAAGCCAGCACTGGCTCCGACTCCGTGACGACCGGACGACGAAAGACCCTGTCTCCACGCCCGAACCCGGCTGCCAGTCTCCTCAATGCGGATGAATTAAACCACCATGCACAATTGCTGGAAGCATTTGGCAACACCCCCCTGTGGCGGCTATACGACGAACAGGATGCCTGAAGCTCTCCGCCGGAGGACGTCCCTTTCATCGAAGATACCGACTGATACCCTGCTGAAACCTGCACCATGCCGCCGGTCGTTCAGCAGGGCTGTTTGATGCACCAGGCAACAAAAGTCAGTTGACCGTCTTGCCGCCTTTGGGCTTGCGGCCACCCTTGGCCTTGGACCTGGCCTTGCTGGGCGTTTTTTCCTTGTCGGCGTCCGTGCCATCGGCCGCACCGGACCCGTTTCCGCCATCCGCCTGCTTGGCGGCTTCGGCCATGCGGGAAAGGTTCTGACGGTAAATACCGGCAAAATCCACCGGTTCCATCAACAGCGGGGGAAAGCCGCCTGACTGGGTGACACTGGCAAGTACCTGCCGTGCAAAGGGGAAAATCAGACGCGGACATTCGATCATCAGGGCTGGTGCCATCTGGTTTTCCGGAACGTTCTGAATACGGAACAGGCCGCCATAAATGAGCTCCACATTGAACAGAACCTTGCTGTCCCGCTCTGCCTTGGCGTTCAGGGTAAGCTCCACCGCATATATGTCATCGCTCTGCTTCTTGACCGCCACATTGATTCCCACATTGAAGGCGGGGGCGGTGGTCGCTCCCATGATGGAAGCCGGCGCGTCCGGGTTTTCAAAACTCAGATCGCGCACATACTGGCCCACGATATTCAGGGAGGGTACTTTAGAAGGGTCCTGGTTGGCGGCCCCGGCGGGTGTGTTGTCAGCCATTGTCTATCCTGTATGACGCTTTTGATGAAGTGCAATCGTTTCACTGGCTGGCTAGCATCTTTGAAGGGCCGGAACAAGCCGAACCCCCGTGATGCGTCTAATCGGCACGCCACTTGTCCCGATCCAGATCCACCACATCATCTTTTCGGTCCCACCGTTCCGGGCGGATACCGGGTTCAGTATCGAACCGGCTGCTGGCGACAAACCCCGCTTCAACGGCAACCCGCGATTTCAAGGTTTGATAAATCAGGCCGCGTAAAGGCGGAACCAATAGTAAAAACCC
>JALWTJ010000463.1 GCA_027082895.1 Hyphomicrobiales bacterium
CGGCTTGCTCCGCACCGGTGGCAAGGGATTCGCGGGCAATGTCCCCTGGGCCGGCAGGCGGGCATAAGCGCCATCCAACCCCGCCAGCACCGGCACATCCCTCAGGGGAATATTCTTCAGACGCGAGTCAGCATCGGGAAAGCCGAAAAAACCCTGAAACGCTGGGTTGGTGGTGGTGGCCAGGATCGTTCCTGGCACGCAATTCGAGGCATCCAAGCGTATCGCATCACTTGCTCCCGGGGCCGGATCATACTCACCGAGAAAGGTAAACCCCGTGGTGGGAGGAAATGGGTCGGGCAGGAGGAACAGCGGTTTATCGCAAAACCGGTTGGGTCCCGTGGCGGGGTAGGCATGAACATTCAACTTTCGCGCGCCCTCCTCCTGCTCATCCGCCCACACGCCAAGCGGCAGCGCGACCACCAGTGCCGCGGCCATCGCCAGTAATGATACGCTGATATCCTTGATTGTCGTTTTCATCATATGCTCCATTCGGTTCGCAGAGGCAGTCCGGGGCGCCGAACGCGCCCGGACTCAGCACGGCTCAATGTTTCTTGGGTTTCTTGTCGGAATCATGGTCTTTATCACCGCGGCCGATAACGCGCTTATCCAGCAGCGCCTTGGCGGCTTGCGTCATGGCAATATTGGCATGATCGCCCGCGACCATGATCCTCTTGCGGAGTTTCTTGAACAGGTGCTTATCCTGCTCCTCTCCCGGCTCGGGGAGGACATAGAACACTACCTTCGAGCCATCGCTTCTCTGTGTATGCGTCGGGTTCGGGTCGCCTGCCTGGGGGACGCCATTGACAATTCGCTCTGGCGCCAGGTCGACGATTTCGTAATGCAGCTTGACACGCCCCGAAAAGCCGTCCCGAGGCGTGAACCTGAGATACGCCTGCCCGGGCCTGTCCGGATCATCACCGGCGTTGAAGACCTCTACCGTCCCCTCATCGATGACCAGCCTGTCCGGCCTTCCATCACCCGGGCCGGCCTCGACACCCGCCACACTCGACAAACGCAGTGCATCGCCATTAGGGTCGCTGTCATTGGCCAGCACGTCAATAATGGCGGACTCGCCCGACAGACTGATGGAAACATCACCGCGCGCATGGGGCCGTTTGTTGATCTCGTAGGCCAGCATGCCCCCGGACGGCTCGTTCTGTCCGCCATACGGCACATACAACATGCCATCACTGACGATGGAGCCGGCATTCATTGCTGCATGGTGGGGACGCGGCAGACCGAGATCGAAATACTGGTTCAGGTCCAGAGTCTGATCCTGGAAGAGGATCGTGCCACTTTCCGCGTCCAGCACATAAAGCCACCCCGAGGAAAGGGTAATGAACAACAGGCCGTTGGCAACGGTGACATGTCGCATGGATGCGCCGGGCAACTCGACATAGTCTATGCCATTGCCAAAATCCCAGTTGGAGCGCCCCGTGGCACCATCGAAGGAATAGACAAGGGTCCTCACGCCGGTTCCAGGATCGCCGTCATCCTCGGTAAAGGCCACGTCCGACCAGAATGCAGGGCTGAAGGTGGCAAAAAATGCATTGGGATAGATCCCGGTTTCGAAGGAAACCCCGAACTGAATATCCGACCAGGCATCATCGATGCCTTCGAAGGTGGCCACATAGACATTGCCATCGGCATAGGCCGCGCCTGCCTGCATTCCACCGATACCCGTCTGCTTGTTGATGCCGTCGCGTTCCCAGATCGTTTCCCCGGTATCTCTATCCACGGCACGAAAGCGGCCGCCCTTGCTGCCGTTGGCCACCACATCGCGGCGAACCTTCCTGCCATTCACTTGGCGCTCGATGGTGTAGAGCACGGGCGGGGCCAGCACGTCGGCATCCCTGACACCGCGCTCTGGATTCGGCCCCGTTGAGACAGGGTGCCGGGGATCAAAAACATCGTCCTCGTGAAAAACGTTCAGCCAGACGTACTGGCCGGTCAGGTAGTCCAGGGCATAGAGCGAATCACCCCGGTTGACATAGCCCGGCGGCGCCAGGCTTTTATCGGGAAAACCCTCATAGGGGACACTGGTATTTTGCCCCATGCCACCGAACAACAAGCCGCGCTCCAGATCGACGGCCAGGCCCGATCCCGCGGAAACACCGGTGGAAAAAGGCAGGCCGGTTTCCGGGTCCACATCGATAGTGGGCGTGCGCCAGACCTCGAAAGGATGAGCGGGATCCGTGATATCGATGGCCAGCAGCAGACCTGATTCTTTGTTACCCGTCAAGGAATCGTTGATGACCACATTGATCCCGGTGATATAGAGCGTCCGGTTACCATTGCCGGGCCCCGTCTCCACTACGACGGAGTCACCCAATACCGATGAGAAGGGCAAGTCGCTGGCGATGTCATAGGGATCAATCTCCGGCGTGCGGGTATCGAAGTCGATTTCCGCGCCACCCCGCCTTGCGACGGCATGAAGTTTCCCGTAGGCGGAGCCCACGACCCAGATATAATCCTTGGTTAACACCGGTGCCGTATACGTCAGCTCCGGCATGGGCGCCATGGGGTTGTTGTCGAAATCGGGGTCCGCGAGGGTCGTCGTCCAATGTCTGAGCGGATCAGTAATCTCGCCGGTCTTGCTGTCGCGCGCGAACACGGTGCCCAGTTCGTCAACGTAATACAAGGTTCCGTCATCGATCAACGGCCCCGCGACCACGCCGACCACCGCGCTCCTGTAGACAAGGTTGAGCATGGATTCGAGCATGAAGCCGGTGGGCCTCGGCGCGGTAACGAAGCGGTCATCGTTAAAGGTCTCCCACGCGCGGCGCAGGTACTTTGCAGATCGGGGGGAAATTTCCCGCTCCCGAGGATTCCAATTGGTATTGGCATAATCGTAGCCGTATTTCGGCCAGCCTTTTTGGCCATGCCCGCCGCCGTCTTCCTTGCCATCCGCATGAGCGATAGCGGTCAACGCCATGAGGGCCGCGGATATCGACATGGCAAGCATATTCCGTGTAAATTTGTTGTTATTCATCTTTTACACCCTTTGTTATTTGTGAATATGTTGAAATAGACTGATTTTTCTCCATGGTGCCGGCGGCGGTCAGGCCTCGACCTCCGCCTCCTCATGTTGCGGGTCGGAACGGAGCACCCTGTCCCAGTCAACCTTTTCATACCAGCCGCTGCGGGATCGTGTGACACAGTCGAAATGACGCACATAAGGCTTGATGTCCAGGATCGGCGTTCCCGTCAAGGTATCCACGTCATGG
>JALWTJ010000464.1 GCA_027082895.1 Hyphomicrobiales bacterium
GATAAAGGGTGCCTACCAGCACCGCCACCACGGCCGTTGCCAGGAACAGGTTGTTCACGATCAGGGCCCCTTCCCGGCTGATGGGGGCAAACAGGCCACCGGAGCGCAGGGCGCTGGCGCGCCAGGCAAACAGGGAGAAGGCCCCGCCGATGACCACCGCCAGCATGGAAAGGATGACGAGGCCGCGCGCGGGATCACTGGCAAAGGAATGCACCGAGGTCAGGATGCCCGAACGCACGAGAAACGTGCCGAGCAGGGAGAGGGAAAAGGCCATGATGGCCAGGAAAATGGTCCACACCTTGAGGGCGTTGCGTTTTTCCATCACCAGGGCGGAGTGCAGCAGGGCGGTAGCGGCAAGCCAGGGCATCAGGGATGCATTTTCCACCGGATCCCAGAACCACCAGCCGCCCCAGCCCAACTCGTAATAGGCCCAGTAGGAGCCCATGGCGATACCCAGGGACAGGAACATCCAGCTGGCCAGCGCCCAGGGGCGTACCCAGCGGGCCCAGGCGGCATCGATGCGCCCCGAAACAAGGGCCGCAATGGCAAAGGAAAAACAGACCGACAGGCCCACATAGCCCAGATAGAGCAAGGGGGGATGAATGGCCAGGCCGATGTCCTGCAACACGGGATTGAGATCCTTGCCCTCCATGGGCACCGGATCGAGCCGGACGAACGGGTTGGAGGTAAAGATGGTAAATGAGATGAAAGCGGCGCCAAGAGCCCCCTGCACCGCCAGCACAAGGGCCAGCAGGTCTTTTGGCAAGGATTTGCCAAAGCCGGCCACCGCGGCACCAAACCCGGTCAGGATCAGCACCCAGAGCAGCAGCGAGCCTTCATGATTGCCCCACACGGACGTGATCTTGAAAATCAGCGGTTGCAGGGAATGGGAATAACCGTAGGCCAGCCCGAGGGAAAAATCGGACAGGACAAAGGCCTGAATTACCGAAATGAAAGCGGCCGCGACCAGAAGAAACTGAAGGATGGCCGCCTGGCGCACATAGGCGGTGATCCGCCCCCCCAGACGCCAGAAGACAAATCCGACGATTGCCTGCCCCAACGCGATTGCGGCGGCCAGTACCAGGGCAAAATGTCCCAACTCGATCGACATCGGTTTCTCCGTTCTTCCTTGGACGCGCCCGGCTCACCTGCCGGGGGGCGTATGTTTCCGGCTCATTGTGTCCGAATTCAATGCGTTTGCGTTCACTGCATTTACGTTCACAAGTTCATCCTCAGTTCGCGCCCTGAACCGCTTTTGCGGCACCTTCCCAATGTCCCTGTTCCTTCAGGGCCGCGACCACTTCCTTGGGCACATAGTTCTCGTCATGCTTTGCCAGAACACTGGTGGCGGTAAAGGTGCCGTCCCCGCTCAGATGACCTTCGGCAATGACCCCCTGCCCTTCCCGGAACAGATCCGGCAGCAGATTGTCATAGGTAACGGTTATTACCGTTGTTCCATCGGAAAGGGAAAACACATTTGAATTACCGTTCCTGACCCATGTGCCATCTTCAACCAGCCCGCCGATCCGCACCGCCTGCCCGGACAGGTCGGGTCGGGCCATCAGCTCGGTCGGGGAATAGAAGAAAACGATCTGGTCGCGCAGGGCATTCAAAATCAGGGCGGATGCCAGAACCAGCACCGCGCCAAGGCCCAAAATCACGCCAATCCGTTTCTGTTTTCTTGTCAGGCTCATGTCGATATTTCCCGTTGTTCAAACTGGATACTCATTGATTCTGCGTCGCCCCCCCATCTGCCCCGGTCAGGCCGGACCGGGCCGCGAGCGCATCCAGATCGGCGCGCTGGGCAGCATCGGGGAATGCCTGCACGGCCGCCTGATAGGCCGCCCGGGCCTTGTCCGGCTGGTTCAATACCACATAGGAGCGCACAAGGCGGGTCCATTCTTCAATGGAGCCCCCCTGGTCGTCCAGACGCGCCTGCAGCCCTGCTACCATGGACATGATCCGTTCGCGTTGCGCTGGATCATTGAGGGCCGACGGCGCTGCATTGGCGGACGGTTGGGAAACTGATGGTTCTGCAGAAGGATCGGAAGGGGAAACCTCGCCCCTGGCCAGGGCCACGCTCAGGCCGTTGCGGGCGACATCGTACCAATCCTCGGTGCCGTCCCCCAGGGACATCAGCGCCCGCCAGTTTTCCACCGCCTTGTCCCATTGCCTGGTGCGGGTCAGTTCGGCGGCAAGGAAAAACCGTGCGCGCACATAGTTGGGGTCTTCCTGCACCGCCGATTCGAGCAGGGGCAGGACCTCGGGGGTTTCCCCGCCATTGGCCGCCATGATCAGGGCTTCGGCCAGCGCTGTCTGGGCCGGTGCCGTGGGGCCGCCCAGTTCCACCACCTTGCGGAAGGCGGCAACGGCGTCATCAAAGCGGCCAAGCCGCAGATAGGCAGGGCCCAGCACCTGCCAGCCGCGTATGTCGGAAGGATCTTCCTGCATGCGCTTTTCCACCTCCGCCAGGGCCTTGGCAAATTCGGCGGCGGCGGCCTGCTTTTCGGCGGCATCGGCAGCAGCATTCTGCTGTACCAGCGCCAGGGGCGCGGCCGGCATGCCGGGGCGTCCCACATCGGAATAGACCAGAATCGCAAGCCCCACCACCAGCAGGCTGACCAGCGGGATGGCCCGCCCGGCCCACGGGGACAGCGTGGCGGGTTCGGAATGACCAAAGGCCTCACGGTGACGGACCAGTTCGCGCGCCAGTTCGGCCCGCGCCGCTTCCGCATCCGCCTCGTTGAGTTTTCCTGCCGCAATATCGGCATCAATCTCTGCCAATTGGCGGGCGAACAGAGCTTCGGTCTTGGACAATCCCTCGGCCGGGTCGAAGGATCTTGCGGACCTGCGACCGGCAAAGACGAGTGCTGCCAGCGCAATTGCGCTCATGATGAAGATGAACAACCAGATTGACATGAAACGGAACCAGTTAGCTGACGCACTTGATACGGATTTTTCTGTGGGATACTCAATACGCCAATTTGCAAACAATGCTACAGGGTTGGCAAAAAAGTGAGCAAAAAAGGGCGTTCACGCCTTGCGTCCCGCTCGTGTCCATCCTTTGCCCGTCCCCTTGCTCCATCTAGGGCCCCGAAAGGCCGGTTACAACATGCAGCAACTTGATTTTGCCATTGTCGGTACCGGGCTTCGCGCGGCCATGCTGGCCCAGGAGCTGGTTCGGGTTCACGCGAAAAAGGTCGGCCTGTTCCTGGACAGG
>JALWTJ010000465.1 GCA_027082895.1 Hyphomicrobiales bacterium
CGTTGGTGCAACCACGCTGGACGAGTACCGCAAATATGTGGAAAAGGACGCGGCTCTTGCGCGGCGGTTCCAGCCGGTCATGGTCAGTGAATCCACGGTGGAGGACACGATCTCCATTCTGCGCGGTTTGAAGGAAAAGTACGAACTGCACCACGGGGTGCGGATTTCCGACGGGGCGCTGGTGGCGGCGGCCATGTTGTCCAACCGCTACATTTCGGACCGCTTTCTGCCGGACAAGGCCATTGACCTGATGGATGAAGCTGCGGCCCGTCTGCGCATGGCCGTGGACAGCAAGCCGGAGGAACTGGACGAATTGGACCGGCGGATCATGCAGCTCAAGATCGAGCGGGAGGCGCTGAAAAAGGAAAAGGATGACGCCTCCAGGTCGCGTTTGCAGAAACTGGAAGACGAGCTTGCCAGCCTTGAGGATGAATCCGATGCCCTGACCCAGCGCTGGAGCCGGGAAAAGCAGAAACTGGCGGGTGCGACCAAGGTCAAGGAAGAACTGGACAATGCGCGCACGCAACTGGAAGTGGCGCAGCGGGACGGAGACCTGGCGCGGGCCGGGGAGCTGGCCTATGGCATCATTCCCGATCTTGAGCGCCAGATTGCGGAACTGGAGGCCATGGACAAGGAGGGTTCCGATGCGGAATCCAGCATGGTTCAGGAAGTGGTGACGGATGATCTGGTGGCTCAGGTCGTGTCGCGCTGGACGGGTATTCCGGTGGACAAGATGCTGGAGGGCGAGCGAGAAAAGCTGCTGCGCATGGAACTTGAACTGGGGTTGCGCGTGATCGGGCAGGAGGAGGCGGTTACGGCCGTGTCCAAGGCTGTCCGGCGTTCGCGGGCGGGCCTGCAGGCCGCCAACCGGCCCATGGGATCGTTCCTGTTCCTGGGGCCCACCGGTGTGGGCAAGACCGAGTTGACCAAGACGCTGGCCCAGTTCCTGTTTGACGATGATTCGGCCATGGTCCGTCTGGACATGTCCGAATTCATGGAAAAGCATTCCGTCGCGCGGCTGATCGGGGCGCCTCCGGGATATGTGGGCTATGACGAGGGGGGCGTTCTGACCGAAGCGGTGCGGCGCCGGCCCTATCAGGTGGTGCTGTTCGACGAGATCGAAAAGGCGCATCCGGACGTGTTCAACGTGCTGTTGCAGGTTCTGGATGATGGCCGGCTGACCGACGGGCAGGGGCGGACGGTGGATTTCCGCAACACGCTGATCATTCTGACGTCCAATATCGGGTCGGACTATCTGGCCGATTTGAAGGATGGGGAAAGCGTGGAAAAGGTACGCGAGCCGGTCATGGATGCCCTGAAGGCGACGTTCCGGCCCGAATTCCTCAATCGACTGGACGAGATCCTGCTGTTCCATCGGCTGGAGCGCAAGCATATGGGTGCCATCGTGGATATCCAGTTCAAGCAGCTGCAAAAGATGGTGGCCGACCGGGAAATCACCCTGTCCCTGACCGATGCGGCCCGGGAGTGGCTGGCCGACAAGGGCTATGATCCCGCCTATGGGGCCCGGCCCCTGAAAAGGGTCATGCAGCGGGCGGTGCAGGATGGTCTTGCCGACCTGATGCTGGCGGGCAAGGTCAAGGATGGTGACACGGTAGTCGTTGACCGCAAGGGGGACGGACTGGTGCTCACGGTCCAGGAAAACCTGAAGAAATCGGCTTGATTGTTTCGGGGCGTGACAAGAAACGGAGGCGGTCGGCATGATATGCCGGCCGTTTTTTGTTTTTCCGGTTGCAATGGGAGGGAAGTCGAGTCATGCTCTCATTGAGAACAAACCATAAACATCTATCGAATGGCTACGAAAACAAATGTGACGGAAAAGGCATGAGTCCATGGCCCTGCATTCGACCAATTATGCGGACACCTTCATTCGCGTGGCTGAGGATTGTCCGGTGGAAATGTCCGAAGCACCGGTGCGGGCGGGAAGCGTGGCGGTGTTGCAGTACGAGATGCTGGTGCATTCCGCATACCGTCATACCAGCGACGACGTGCTTTTTGCGGTATTTGCCTTGCGCAAGGGGATTTCGGATTCGCAGCGGATAGCGGTGCGGGAGATGTTCTTTTCCAGGGGGCAACCCTGTTTCCGGGCCAGCGCGCTGGTGCGACGGTACGGATTTGGTGTTCATTTTGATGGAGCGTCGCGTATGGCCATTCACGGGATGGAAACACAGCGCTACCGGGAACTGGCGGCGGATACGGACCTGCGGCAGTTGGCAGGGTTCAGATCGCGGCGCGCGAGATGACAGGAAGAGAGGATTTCATGGCAGATGTCTTGAAGATCGATTATCTGGAATTGGGGACCGGGGCGCTTGATGCCAGCCGGAAATTTTTTGCCGATGCGTTCGGCTGGACGTTCACGGCCTATGGTCCGACTTACCTGGCCATTGACAATGCCGGCATGGATGGTGGCCTTGACGGGACCCGGCCGGTGGCAAACGGGGTGCTGGTCGTTATCAAGGCAGACAATCTGGAAGCGGCGCAGGCGCGGGTGGAAAAGGCGGGAGGAAAAATCGTTCGCCCCATCTTTTCCTTTCCCGGGGGACGGCGGTTTCATTTCGAGGAGCCGGGGGGCAATGAAATGGCTGTCTGGGGAGCGTAGGATTCGGTTTCATGGGATCTGCCGACCCTTGTGCCTTGCTTGCCGGTGTGTGCCTGTCTGGCAGGTGTCCTGCCCCTTTTTCCTGTTTCGGCAATTGTTTGCGGGGGAGATGCCCGTATTGGGAGTGACCTTTTCCAAGGGGCCTGTGTTGGGTATCTTTCGCGGATGATTTCGGGGCCGGTTTTTCATTCTGTCCGATGGCGCCGATGGTGCTGAAAGGGGAGGGGGCGAAAGCGTTGCTCACGAAAATGTCAGCGCATCAGCAGCGCACATGTCCTTTCTCTTAACGTTCGGGTCAAGAATTCGCCCTAGGTTCAGCGCATGTTAACCTTAACGAATGTGGAACATGTAATGCGTAACACGGTGAAACTGACCCGGCGGGCGTTCGGGATTGGTGCTATATCCCTTGCCGGTTTGAGCATGGCGGGATGTGCCCGCCGGCCGGGGGGAACACTTTCTTCGGAGGGCTACCTGTACGGGAGCGGGCGGATCGCCGCTGCAGGCAGCGCGCCGCAGCAGGAAACCGGCCTGGCTGAACTGGAGCGGCAGGCGGCCCTGATGTACGGACCTTTGCCGGACGAACGTTTTCCCATTCCCGCGGTT
>JALWTJ010000466.1 GCA_027082895.1 Hyphomicrobiales bacterium
TACCGGTTCGAGGCGCAGAACTCCACGATCACCGATGAAACGGAATTCATCGACATGTCGGGAACTGCGCAAAGCAAACAAAATCGGCGGCAAAAGTGCCGCCCGTCGGCGGGTTTATAGTCAGCCCCCGGGTTATCGTCAATACCAAATCCTGCGCGCTCAGCGGGCCCTTCCCCTTGCGGCAGGGCGACCCTGGCGATTTGAGATATCAAAGGGACTGGCAGCGGGGGCAACAGAAACTGGAGCGGGCGGACTGCACGATCCGTTCCACCACCCCGGTACACTCCGCCTTGGGACAGGGTTCCCCCTCACGCCCGTAAACGGCAAACCGGTGCTGGAAATATCCGCCATCACCGGCCACGTTGCGAAAATCGTTCAGGGTGGAGCCGCCCGCCGCCAGCGCTTCTTCCAGCACCTGCCGGATGGCGCCCACCAGCCGGTCAAGCCGCGGATCGGGCGCAAAGACACCCGACCGGTTTTTCTCCACCAGCTGATTGGCCGGAGTGGCGGGGTGAATGGCGGCGCGAAACAGGGCTTCGCACACATATATGTTGCCCAGACCCGCCACCAGCTTCTGATCAAGCAGGGCGGTCTTGACCGGTCCGCGGCGGCAAGCGAACCTTTCAACCAGAAGCGCAACCGAAAACCCGTTGCCCAAGGGCTCCGGCCCCAGGCCGGACAGACGGGAGCAGGCCCCTTCATCGCAAAAAACCTCCATGAACCCGAAACGGCGCGGATCCCGGTAAATCAGGGCAGGAGCCGAAGCATGCCGGTCCCGACCCGCCAAACCGTCACGCTCAAGATGGAAGATCACATGATCGTGGGGCCCCGGGGAAACGGGGACAGGGTCGGCAAGACGAAAATTTCCGGTCATGCCCAGATGGCACAAAAGGGTATCGCCTCCCGAAAGGGCCAGCAAAAGATATTTGGCACGGCGGCTGACGGACAGGATGGTCTGCCCCTTTAGCCGTTGTGCAAAATCACGGGGAAAGGGAAAGCGCAGATCCGGACGGCGCAGATCCACCTTCAATATCCGCTTTCCGGTCAGCAGGGGAGCAAGTCCCCGCCGGATGGTCTCGACTTCGGGCAGTTCGGGCACGATGACAATTCCTGTTGCAGCCCCTGTCCAGAAGAAGGCGGGGATCGTCGTTTTTGTCGCTGGCCTTCCCTCTATCACTTGTTATGCGTTCGCGCTAATGTGCCGCCGCACCCCACCGGCGGGCCCCACATGCCTTGCCATATGGTGCACCACGAAAAGCCCCTGCCGGTTCATGAAGGCTGTTACCATGACACACGACACAATCACCCATTTCGGCGCCAAGCAGGTGCCACTGGCCCAGAAGCAGGGCATGGTCAACAAGGTGTTCGATGATGTTGCCTCGCGCTACGATCTGATGAACGACCTGATGAGCGGGGGCATTCACCGGTTGTGGAAGGATGCGTTCGTGGCCCGCCTCAATCCGCCACGGCAGGGAAACCGGCCCTACCGGGTGCTGGACATGGCGGGGGGCAGCGGCGATATCGCGGAACGTATCGTCAATGCATCCCACGGTTTTGCCCAGGTCACCGTTTCGGATATCAACCAGGAAATGCTGAACGAGGGAATCAAGCGGGCCAAAGGCTGGCGCTTTACCGGGCAGGCCGAATTCATTCGGGCCAACGCGGAAGAACTGCCCTTTGCGGACAATTCCTTTGACGCTTATACCATCGCCTTCGGCATCCGCAACGTGCCCCGGATCGACCGGGCCCTGAGCGAAGCCTTTCGCGTGCTCAAGAGGGGGGGACGATTCCTGTGTCTTGAATTTTCCCACCCCGATGTGCCCGGACTGGACAGGATCTATGACATGTTTTCAAAGACGGTCATCCCCCCCCTTGGAAAGGTGATAACAGGGGACAGTGCGCCCTATACCTACCTTATCGAAAGCATCACGCAGTTTCCCGAACCGGCAAGATTCTCCGCCATGATGGCGGATGCCGGGTTTTCGCGCATCACCCATACACCCCTGAGCGGGAACATTGCCGCCATTCATTCCGGCTTCAAGATCAGGGGCGCATAGGCATCCATGGGCATCGGTTCGTATTGGCGCCTGGCGCGCGCCGGTTTCATCCTCTCCCGCGAGGGGGCATTCTCTCTCGTTGCGGTGGATCATCTGCCGGCAACGGGTCGGCTGGCAATTCGCCTTTTGCGCAGCATCGAACGGCGATCGGTAAAAAAAACCGGCCGGGTCGAACGGTTGAGCCGAGCCCTGAACCGGCTGGGGCCAACCTATGTCAAGTTCGGCCAGACCTTGGCCACGCGCCCCGATATCGTGGGGGCGGACATTGCCAGCGACCTGAGCACGCTGCATGATGCCATGGACCCGTTCCCCCAATCCCTGGTGGCTGGAATCCTTGCGCAATCCCTTGGTGAACGGGCAAAGGATATCGTGGACATTTCGGAACCGGTGGCCGCCGCTTCCATTGCCCAGGTGCACAAGTGCCGCATCCGGCGGACAGACGGCAGCATGGGCGACGTGGCCGTCAAGCTGCTGCGTCCCGGTATCGAAACCCGTTTCGGCAAGGACATCGAAAGCTTTTATGCCGGTGCACGGCTGGCCGAACGCCTTGTTCCGGCCATCCGCCGCCTGCGCCCGCTGGACATGGTCAAGGTTCTGGACCGGTCGGCGCGGCTGGAACTGGACCTGCGGTTCGAGGCCGCATCCATTTCCGAGTTCAGCGAGAACACGAAGGATGATCCCGGTTTCCGGGTGCCGGAGGTGGACTGGGAGCATACGGGACGCCGGGTGCTGACCACCAGCTGGATGGAAGGGATCCCCGTGCATGATCTGGAGCGGCTGGATGCGGCGGGAATCGACCGGAAGAAGGTATCGGCCAACCTGATGCAGAGCTTTTTGCGCCATGCCATCCGGGACGGGCTGTTTCACGCGGACATGCATCCGGGAAACCTGTTTGCCGACCCGGAAACCGGGGGAGTGCTGGCGGTGGATTTCGGCATCATGGGGCGCATAGATGCACGGGAGCAGCGCTTTCTGGCCGAAATCCTTTACGGGTTCATCAAGCGCAACTATCAGCGGGTTGCCCAGTTGCACTTTGACATCGGCTATGTGCCGGAAAACCAGTCGATAAAGGATTTCGCCTTGGCCCTGCGCATGATCGGGGAACCCCTGCACGGACACATTGCGCGGGACAT
>JALWTJ010000467.1 GCA_027082895.1 Hyphomicrobiales bacterium
GCCGGTCGCCTTGCGGCAACACGCGCACGAACATAAGTTTTGCTGCGGATTAGTCAACGCAAAATCAGGGATTTGCGGCTATGGGGAGTGCGTGCCATCTTCATGCACCGGACCTCAAACTGCCCCGCATGACTCAAAAAAAGCCCATGAACAATCTGGACAGACGCAGCTTGATGAAAGGCGCCGCAGCCCTTGCCCTGTCAACGGCAACGCCAGCGATGGCCCAAGGACAAATGCGAGTGCCCTCCCATGCGCAGGCCGTCGCCGCCCTCACCCCGCCCGAAGGAAGCCTGCTGCATGGCACCTTTCCGGGAGGATTTACCGGGGAGGAGGACGACATCACCCTTGCACAGGTCACAACCTATGAACGGGTGGTGGGGCAGCATCTCGCCTGGGTCTATTTCTCCCACAACTGGTTTCACGGACGGCGTTTTCCGATGACCACCGCCCGATGGATACTGGCCCATGGCTCCACCCCCTATGTACGTTTGATGATGCGTTCGGATTCAGAGGAACTGAAAGCGGAACCCACATTTACGCTGGCGCGTATCGCGCAAGGGGATTTTGACAGGGACCTGGAACGCTGGGGGCGGGACGCGGCAGCTCTGGGGGTGCCCATCCTGGCCGAATTCGGCACCGAGATGAACGGGGAATGGTTTCGCTGGAACGGGCGCTGGAATGGCGGAGAAGCGGGGCCTGCCATCTTTCGCGCCGCCTATCGGCATATCGTTGAGGTCACCCGGCGTGCCGGGGGAAACAATATCGTGTGGGTGTTCCACATCAACCATGCGGATGCGCCACAAACGGACTGGAACCGGTTTGAAAACTATTATCCGGGCGATGATGTCATGGACTGGCTCGGGGTCTCCCTTTATTCGATGCTGGGGCCCACGGAAGATGAGCCAACGGACTTTGTCAACGAAATGGATGAGGTCCATGCCCGGTTGCGGCGCATGGCGCCAGACAAACCGGTGATCGTTGCCGAATTCGGCACCGACATCCACAACAGGCTGGAGCCGGCAGTACCCTGGGCGTCCCGGGCCCTCATGGCACTGGTGAGCGGGCGCTGGCCGGAGGTGATCGGCTTTTCCTGGTGGAACGAAAGCTGGGACAACGAGGATGAAAGCGTCACCGACCTGCGGGTCTGGAAGGACCCTGCTCTTGCTGCGGAATTTCGCCGTCAGCTTGCAACGGCGCGGCTGGTGACGCACCGCTGAAACCTTTTGCCTGCCTGTTCCGCTGGCGGTGTGAACATGGCAGCGTCGTGTGCCTTGCGCTATTGCGCGATGATCACCGTTCCCCCGGCCTGTTCAATCCCGTCCCTTATATCGGCAGGCGGGGGGCTGTCGCAGACAAGCCGGTCAATGCGGGCCAGCGGACAGACTTCAAAGGAGGCCAGGCTTTCAAACTTGGAGCTGTCGGCCAGCACCGTCACCTGTTCGGACTGTCCGATCATGGCCTGGGCGACCTGGGCCTCCTCCATGTCGAAATCCATGGCGCCGGTCCGGCTGTCGAGGGCGCCGACAGTCAGTACCGCATGGTGAGCGCGAAAGGAACGTATCTGGGAAGCGGCCATGGTTCCAAGGGTCTGGCTGTTTTCCACCCCGTAGGCCCCCCCGAGCAGAAACACGCCGCTGGCGTTGCGGGCGCGGGCAATGGTGCGGGCGATTTCCGTGGAATTGGTGACAATGGTCAGACCGGCGACGGCCGCCAGTTCCTCGGCGAGATAAAGGGTGGTGGACCCGGTGTCGATGAACAGGGTTTCCCCGGAGGCGAACAGGGAGGCGGCGACCCGGGCCATGGCCGTCTTGGCCTGCATGCTGGTTCCCATGCGCTGGGCAAAACTCCCCTCCCCCGCCAGACGGGGAATGATGGCGCCACCATGGACCTTCTGCACCCGCCCCGCCCTTTCCAGATGCGTCAGGTCGCGGCGAATGGTTTCACGCGATGCACCAAGGGCATCGGCCAGTTCGGCGACCGACACCTTGCCTGCCCTGCGGACAAGATCAACCAGATTGTCCTGACGCCGGGAAACACTCATGAAACCGTTTTCATTCCTGCGGCCGTTTGCATGCTCAATGCTACCTTCATTTCTGGTGCCATCCTTTTCCTGGGGCGTCCTTTGCTGGACGGAACCGTTTCCGGGCACGTGGACCCTGTCCCCAGCAGTCATGCCTCACCCACCAGGAACATCCGCTTCCCGCGCCGGGCGGCGGTCCTTTCCGGAGGGAACGGCGCAACATGAATTGGTACATGCCGAAAAGTTCCGCGTTGACCGTATTTGTCAAATATATTATCAAATCAGTCAATATCAATATGGATTCTCGCATGAAAACCCGGAAACCGGCCCATCTACAACCGCTCCCCGATCCATCAGAGTGCGCCGACATCATCATCATTGGCGGGGGGGTGGTGGGCTGCGCCATGGCGCGCCGGTTCACGCTGGAAGGCGCGCGGGTCGTGCTGCTGGAAAAGGGGCCGGACATTCTTGACGGGGCCAGCAAGGCGAACAGTGCCATCCTGCACACCGGCTTTGACGCTCCGGAAGGTTCGCTGGAACTGGAATGCGTGCAGGCGGGCTACAAGGAATATCACGAAATCTGCGACTCCCTGGGCCTGGAACTGGAAAGATGCGGTGCCCTGGTGGTGGCCTGGACGGAGGAGGAAGCGGCCGGCCTGGAGGCGATCCGGGACAAGGCCCATCGCAACGGGGTAAATGACGTGGCCCTGCTCAGCGCGGCAGAGGTACGGGCACGCGAACCGGGCCTGAGCCAGCGGGTAGTGGCGGGCGTTGCGGTGCCCGGCGAATCCATCATTGACCCCTGGTCGGCCCCTTATGTCTATCTGGAACAGGCCGTGGCCAACGGGGCACGGGCCTTTACCTCCTGCGAAGTTACCGGGGGCAGTTTTGAGGGCACGCACTGGTGCCTTGAGACCAGCCGCGGCGCGATCAGGGGGAAAACAGTCATCAACTGTGCAGGGCTTTACGGGGATATTGTGGAACGCGCCGTCACCGGGCAATCCCATTTCACCATCATTCCGCGCAAGGGGCAGTTCGTGGTGTTCGACAAGGCAGCCAGCCAGCTGGTCAATGCGGTCATTCTGCCGGTGCCCACCGAACGCACCAAGGGCATCGTGTTGTTCCGCACCGTGTTCGGCAATCTGGCGGTCGGACCGACAGCGGAGG
>JALWTJ010000468.1 GCA_027082895.1 Hyphomicrobiales bacterium
GATGGCCGACCCTGAACAACTGGCAGAACTGGCAGAAAAAATCGCAGCGGAACTTTAACCCGGAACACGAAGAACATATCCCTGCATGTTGAAATGCAGGGATATTCCCGGAGATTTCTCCCCCGTTCCTTGGCACCCGTTCCTTGGCACCTGTTTCTTGGCACCTGTTTCTCGGTGCCTATTCCTTGGCGCCCGCCCGGGGCTTGGCCTTGCGCTTCCTGCCCGTCTTGGGGCCCGTAATCGCCTTGGGACGCGCCGGGGTTGGCGGCACCGCCACCAGTTCCAGCCTGGCCGCATCCCCTTCACCGACAACGGTCACCGTCACGCTGCCCCCCTTGGTCAGGGGGCCGAAAAGAACTTCCTCGGCCAGCGGCTTCTTGACATGCTCTTGTATCACGCGCCCCAGCGGCCGCGCGCCCATGTCTTCGCTGTACCCCCGTCTGGCCAGCCAGTCCGCCGCCTCCGGGGTCAGGGAAATGGTAATGTTGCGTTCCGCCAGCTGCGTTTCCAATTGCAGGACGAACTTTTCCACGATCCGGTGCACCACTTCCCGCGGCAGCGGATTGAAGGAAATGACCGCATCAAGACGATTGCGGAACTCGGGCGAGAACATCCGGTTGATGGCGTCCTCATCGTCACCGGCCTGCCGGGTACGGCCAAATCCGATGGGCGATTTCGCCAGCTCCGCCGCCCCCACATTGGAGGTCATGATCAGGATCACGTTGCGGAAATCCACCGATTTCCCGTTATTGTCGGTCAGCTTGCCATGGTCCATGACCTGCAGCAGCACACTGAACAGGTCGGGATGCGCCTTTTCGATCTCGTCCAGCAACACCACGCAATGGGGGTTCTGATCGACCCCTTCCGTCAAAAGCCCCCCCTGGTCAAATCCCACATATCCCGGGGGCGCGCCAATGAGGCGGGAAACGGAATGCCGCTCCATATACTCGGACATGTCAAAGCGCAGCATCTCCACCCCCAGCGTATCGGCCAGCTGGCGAGCCATTTCCGTCTTGCCGACCCCCGTCGGACCGGTAAACAGGTAAGAACCAATGGGTTTTTCCGGCTCCCGCAACCCGGCACGGGCCAGCTTGATGGCGGTAGACAGGGCTTCGATGGCGCTGTCCTGCCCGAAAACCACCCGTTTCAGGTTGGCCTCCAGATTGGACAACAATTCCGCATCAGAACGCGAGACGGACCGGGGTGGAATGCGGGCCATGGTGGCAATTGTTGCCTCGATGTCACTGACACCGATCAGCTTCTTGCGCTTGTCCGCATCCAGCAGCATCTGGGCCGCACCGGTCTCATCCACCACGTCGATTGCCTTGTCCGGCAGCTTGCGATCGCTGATATAACGCGCCGAAAGTTCCACCGCCGCCTTCATGGCATCGTTAGTATATTTCAGCTTGTGAAATTCCTCGAAATAGGGTTTCAGCCCCTTCATGATCGCAATGGCATCAGGAACGCTGGGCTCGGCCACGTCGATCTTCTGGAACCGCCGCACAAGCGCCCGGTCCTTTTCGAAAAACTGCCGGAACTCCTTGTAGGTCGTGGAACCAATACACCGGATGTCCCCGGAGGCCAGCGCGGGCTTGAGCAGGTTGGAGGCATCCATGGCCCCGCCGGAGGTTGCTCCCGCCCCTATGATGGTATGGATTTCATCAATGAAAAGAATGATATCGGAGCGTTTCTCCAACTCCTTCATTACCGCCTTGAGCCGCTCTTCGAAATCCCCCCGATAGCGGGTTCCCGCCAGCAGCGCGCCCATGTCCAACGCGTGAATTTCCACTTCCCTGAGGACGTCAGGCACCTCCCCCTCGACGATCTTGAGGGCCAGCCCCTCCGCGATTGCCGTCTTGCCGACCCCCGCATCCCCCACATAGAGCGGATTGTTCTTGGAACGGCGGCACAAGACCTGAATGGTCCGGTCCAGCTCCGCCTGCCGCCCGATCAGCGGATCGATCTTCTTTGCCCGCGCCTTCTCGTTCAGGTTGACGCAATATTCCTGCAAGGGGGATTTCTTTTCCCGTCCCTCTCCCTCGTCCCCGGTCCCGGCCTCGCTCCCCTCTCCCGTCTCCGTGTCCGCAAAGCTGCCCATCTTGGTTATGCCATGGGAAATGAAATTGACCGCATCGAGCCGGGTCATGTCCTGCCGCTCAAGGAAATAGGCCGCATGGCTTTCCCGCTCGGCAAAGATGGCCACCAGCACGTTGGCCCCGTTTACCTCGGTACGCTGGGACGACTGCACATGAATGACAGCCCGCTGAATGACCCGCTGAAATGCCGCCGTATAGCGGGTTTCCGCCGCCTCCGGATTCTTCAGGTTTTCCAGTTCCTCGTCCAGAAAACGGATCAGGTCATTCCGCAATTCCATGAGATTGACTTCGCAGGCACTGAGCACCAGCAACGCATCCCTGTCGTCCAGCAATGCCAGCAAAAGATGCTCAAGGGTCGCGAACTCGTGGGTCCGGTCCCGGGCATAATTCATGGCAGCATGAAGCGTCTTTTCAAGACCGTTGGAAAATGAGGGCATTGCACGGCTTTCCTGTTATTTCTTTTCCATCACGCATTGCAGCGGATGCTGGTTCTTCTGTGCCGTATCCATCACCTGCATGACCTTGGTCTCGGCAACCTCGAACGGATAGACACCGCATTCGCCCACATTGTTCACATGCACATGCATCATGATGCGATAGGCATCTTCGGCACTCTTGTGGAAGATGCTCTGCAGGATCGCCACCACGAACTCCTGGGGCGTAAAATCGTCATTCAGAAGCAACACCCTGTAAAGGCTGGGCTTCTTGGTTTTCTTGCGCACCCGGGTGGCAATATCCACACCCATGCCGTTCTGTGGCCCGTCCCCTGAGTTTCCATTCTGCGAAACGACGGGACTTCCTGCGGGCAACATCGAGATTTGAGAAGATATTCTGGACATCGGACCTGTTCTGCCTGGCAATCTGTTGGCGGTGATTTTCAACCATTTCTGTGACAGCATTATGTAGGATTTTTCCCCCGTTTGTTAAGAGGGAGCCCACTCAATTCTCCCCTGTATGACAAGCAGTTGATCGAACCTGAAAAATTAGCTTGAAATTTTACAAGTTCGTAACTCCCCTTGCCTAGTTTGAACCCGTTAGTTGAAGACCGGTGCCGGTTCAGGGG
>JALWTJ010000469.1 GCA_027082895.1 Hyphomicrobiales bacterium
AGTTTTTTGGTCATATTTTGTGTGTATGGGTTGTGGCAGGTTGTCAGTGCCGGCGTGTGTCCTTTTCCTGTTCCGGTGGCATTGGCGGCACCCGGCCGTTGACCATTCGGGCAGAAAATTGATTTGCTCTCTCCCTCTGGAGGTCCCCGACGGCTAACATGGGCTGATTTGGTTATCGAGTACGGGAAACCGGGTACGTTGGACAAGACGAAGAAGAACAGTTCCGCCATTTCCATCGGGCCGCACCTGCTGGCATCGCCGGATTTTGCGCGGCTTTATGCACAGGGCATGGGGCTGATCGAGGAAGTGGCGGCCTATCTGGATGGTGAAGGGCGCAGCCAGAGCCGGGAACTGAGTCGGGAAGCCAGTTTTCTTTATTCCGTCGAATCCATGCGTCTGACCACGCGTCTGATGCAATTGGCGTCCTGGCTGCTGTTGCAGCGGGCGGTGCTGGAAAAGGAAATCAGCGAGCAAAGCGCCCGGGATGAAAAATCCAAGGTGCGTTTTTCAGCCACTCCATCGGGCCGGGGCGGGCCGGGCTGGGACGAATTGCCGGAAAAATTCCGGGAGTATGTGGTAGCCGGGGACCGGTTGCACGAACGGATCGTGCGCTTTGATGCCCTGGAAAAGGCCGGCGTGCCGGAAACGGGGCGCCGGGACACAAACGATATTGCCGACCAGATGCAGCGGCTGAAAAATGCCTTTTCGGGCAAAGGGGACTGAATCGGGTTCCGGGGCGGTGATGGCAAGCGCGGACGGGCCGGGGCATGGCTGACCGGAAAAATCGGTTGGTGAAAAGAACCGGCCGCCAAAAAATCACCTTACCAGAAATCTTTCTGCCAGAAAGATTCCGAGGGAAATTTCCGCATGAAAAAACCGCCCGGATACGGGGCGGTTTGTATTGGCATGGTGTGTGCTGATTGCGTTCGCTGGTGCCTTGGGGCCTCAGGACCCCAGAATGCCCTTGAAACGTTCCTTGAAGCGGGAAACGCGGCCACCGCGGTCGACCAGATGTCCCTTGCCGCCGGTCCAGGCGGGATGGGTCTTGATGTCGATATCCAGTTGCAGGGTATCCCCTTCCTTGCCCCAGGTGGAGCGGGTCTGGTACTTGGTGCCGTCCGTCATGACCACGTTGATGGTGTGATAATCGGGGTGAATGTCTTTTTTCATGGGGAACCTCAAATAAAAGGGACGCCGCTGGCGCCCGCAATTCTGCCGATGGTGGGAACTGGTTGAGCGGTTTCTATACGAAAACCCGGGGCAAGGGCAAGTCCCGTGGTGTGGAAAGTGGAAAAGGGGCGCAAAAGGGGACGGATGGCGTTTCCCGGCGGGCAGGGGGCGCTGGGGCACCGGCTGTGCCATTCGTGACGAACAGTTGCACCGGTGGTCCGCCTCTTGTATTGCGCTTGCCTCAGGGACTCCCTATTTTCGGGGTTCCCGGATTGAAAAAAAGTGCTGGACAAGACATGGCTGCAAATGAGGCGCAACGGAATACGGGGGTCATGTCGGGGCGTACGGATGCCGATGGTTCATCCGGGTCCGGTGGTGGGTCGGGCAGTAAACGGGAAAGCCTGCGCCCCCTGAAGGCCCTCATACCCTTCCTGATGCGCTATCCCTTGCGCCTCGTCCTGACCCTGACCTTTCTGCTGATTGCGGCGGCGGCCCAATTGTCCATTCCGGTCATTGCCGGCAAGTTGCTGGACAAGGGGTTCCTGCAGCAGAATCTGTCCGAAGTGGCTCAGTATGGCTGGCTGATTCTGTTGGTGGCCGGAGTGATGGCGGCGGCGGGCGGCGCACGGCACTATTTCATTGCCGTTGTGGGGGAACGGGTGCTGACGGATATCCGTACCGCGGTCTTTGCCCATCTGCTGCAGCTTGATGCCTCCTATTTCGATACGCACCGGGTGGGCGAACTCACTTCGCGGCTCAACGGGGACGTGGCCACGGTGCGCGGGGCCATATCCTCCAGTGCCACCCTTGCCTTGCGCTCCGGTGTGACCATTGTCGGGGCCGTGGTCATGATGTTCCTGACCAGCGTGCAACTGGCACTGGCAGTGGTGATCGGTGTGCCCGCCTTCATTCTGCCGATGCTTTATTTCGCCCGCCGGTTGCGGCGGCTTTCCCGGCGCACACAGGATGCGCTGGCCGATCTGTCGGCCATGGCTACCGAAGCCTTGTCGGCGACCAAGACCATCAAGGCATTCGTTCAGGAAAAGAACCAGACTGAACATTTTTCACAGCATTCCGAACGCAGCTATCAGGCCGAAGTTACCCGGCTCCGGGCGCGATCGATCCTGATTGCGGTGGTCATTTTTCTGGGCACCGGTGCGGTGGTGCTGCTGATCTGGTGGGGGGCGAAATCGGTTTTTGAAGGCTCGGTGACCGCCGGACAACTGGGCCAGTTTCTCATCTATGCCATGATGGCGTCGACGGCCCTTACCAACGTGTCGGAAATTTTCGGTTCGTTGCAGACGGTGGCCGGGGCCACCGAACGGCTGGTGGAAATTCTTCAGACCAGATCCAGCATGCCGATCGCCCAGAAGCCACGGGCCCTGCCCGTGCCGCCGGTTGGCACGGTGGAATTTCAGAATGTGGATTTCAGTTATGCCACCCGCAGCAACGAAACCGTCTTGCGGGATATTTCCTTTTCGGTGGCGCCGGGGGAAACGGTGGCCATTGTCGGGCCATCGGGGGCGGGGAAATCCACCATCTTTGCCCTGGTGCAACGGTTCTACGATGTTACCGGGGGGGCGGTGCTGGTGGACGGGGTGGACGTGCGGGACGTCCTGCCGGCTGACTTGCGGCAGCGTTTTGCCTATGTGGAGCAGGAAAGCGTGATCTTTTCGGGTACCATTGCCGATAATATCCGGTTCGGAAAGCCCGATGCGAGCCGGCAGGAGGTAATCGCAGCGGCGCGGGCGGCGCTGGTGGATGATTTTGTCAGCCGGTTGAGCGATGGCTATGATTCCATTGTCGGGGAGAGGGGGGTCATGCTGTCGGGGGGGCAGAAGCAGCGGCTGGCCATTGCCCGTGCCCTGCTCAAGGATGCTCCGATCCTGTTGCTGGATGAAGCGACCAGCTCACTGGATGCGCACAGCGAACATCTGGTGCAGCAGGCCCTGGACCGGCTGATGCAGGGGCGCACGACCCTTGTG
>JALWTJ010000470.1 GCA_027082895.1 Hyphomicrobiales bacterium
CCGTCCCTGCTCCTGCCCGCCCCCGGGAATGAGCACGGCCCCATTGCAACTTTCCCGCACCAGCAGGGCCCCCACTCCCACAGGCCCACCCAGCTTGTGGCCGGAAATGGCCATCATGTGAATGCCCGAACGCTCAAAGGACAGGTCCAGCTTGCCCGCCCCCTGCACCCCGTCCACGAACAGCAGATGCCCGCTGTCCCGAACCATGTCGCAAATTTCTGCGATTGGCTGCACAACACCGGTTTCATTGTTCACCCAATGCACGCACACCAGCGTTTTATCATCCGCGTTTCCCCGAGCAAGGTGTTCCTTCAACCCGTTCAGGTCGATCCGGCCATCCCTGCCCAGCCCGATACGCACCACCGGCACCCCGCATAGTTCCGCTGCCGCCCGAACGGCACGATGCTCCCCGTCCGAAACGATCAGACGCCCAACCCCCAGCCCCGCGACACCGCCACGAATGGCCTGCGTGATCGCCTCGCTTGCCGAACCGGTAAAGACCACCTGCCCCCGCGCAGCCCCACTCAGGTCCGCCACCCGCGAACGAGCCGTGTCGATAACGTTGGCCAGCTGCCGCCCCTCCATATGCTGGGCGGACGGGTTGCCGAACGCATCCAGCAACCTTTCCACCTCCCGACGCGCCTCGGGCAACAGGGGGGCGGATGCGTTGTGGTCGAGATAAACGCGCGATCTGGGCATCTTGACCTTTGAAACAAATGCTGAACGAGCCGTCCGGATGATTCAATCCTTGAACAAACCAACCTCTTGCCTCTAAAAGGACACCGCGTTGCGCCGACCAGAGGGAAGCGTTGGAATTCCAGTTTTGAATCATTCTAAACTGATGATTTCCTGCCCCCTTTGTAGGTGCCCGCAACCGCAACGTCAAGCAATTGGCGCCATTTTGCGTGCCCGCTTGAACACATATCGGTAAAGTGGAGTAATTGTCCGGTGCAGGTCCGGCAAACATGAGGTTGACCCGTTTATGCCCGAAGTGATTTTCAACGGCCCCGCAGGCAGGATCGAGGGCCGTTATCAGCCCGGCAAGGAAGCCAATGCGCCCGTCGCCATCGTTCTGCATCCCCACCCGGAATTCGGGGGTACCATGAACAACCAGATCATCTATGACCTGTATTACATGTTCGTGGAACGCGGCTTTGCCACCCTTCGCTTCAATTCACGCGGGGCGGGCAAGTCCCAGGGCATGTTCGACCATGGGCCCGGTGAACTGTCCGATGCCGCCGCAGCCCTTGACTGGCTGCAATCCATCAACCCCGAATCCAAGGGAACATGGATCGCCGGTTTTTCCTTCGGCGCATGGATCGGCATGCAGTTGCTGATGCGGCGCCCGGAGGTGGAAGGGTTCATTTCCATTGCCCCGCCGGAAAACCTGTACGATTTTTCCTTCCTTGCCCCCTGCCCCTCCTCCGGCCTCATCATTCATGGCGCAAAGGACAAGGTGGCCCCACCCGACGCCGTGCAGCGCCTGGTGGACAAGCTGCACGCCCAGAAGGGCATCACCATCGAACAGCAGATCATGGAAGATGCCAATCATTTCTTCACCGGCTGCAATGAGGAACTGATCGAGCGCTGCGCCGAATATCTGGACCGGCGGCGCGCCGACATCGCCGCGGGCGGAGGACGCTGACACACCATGGCAAACTTCAAGTCGGACTTTTTGCAGACCATGGATGAGCGCGGTTTCATCCACCAGATGTCCAATCCCGAAATGCTGGATGCAGCATGCGCGGCCGGGCCGGTCACCGGCTATGTCGGCTATGACGCCACCGCGACCAGCCTGCATATCGGCAACCTGATCAGTGCCACCATGCTCTACTGGTTCCAGGCCACGGGCAACAAGCCCATTGCCCTGATGGGCGGCGGCACCTCCATGGTGGGCGACCCCTCGTTCAAGGACGACCAGCGCAAGCTGCTCTCCCCGGAGGAGATCGCCCGCAACATCCAGGGGATAAAGAAGATCTTTTCCCGCATTCTGGATTTCGGCGACGGCCCCACCGACGCCATCATGGTCAACAATGCCGACTGGCTGATGGAACTGAAATATGTGGATTTCCTCCGGGACATCGGCCGCTATTTCTCCGTCAACCGCATGCTCAGCTTTGACAGCGTGCGCCTGAGGCTGGACCGGGAACAGTCTTTGTCCTTTCTCGAATTCAATTACATGATCATGCAGGGCTATGATTTCGTGGAACTGAACCGGCGCTACGGCTGCGTGCTGCAGATGGGCGGCTCCGACCAATGGGGCAACATCATCAACGGGGTCGAGCTTTCCCACCGCATGGGCGGGGACCAGCTGTTTGCCCTGACCACGCCCCTGCTGACCACCGCCTCGGGCGCAAAGATGGGCAAGACCGAAAAGGGAGCCGTCTGGCTCAACGACGAACTGTTTTCCCCTTACGACTTCTGGCAATATTTCCGCAATACCGAAGATGCGGACGTGGAACGGTTCCTGAAAATATTCACCCGCCTGCCGCTCGATGAAATTGCCCGCATTGCCGCCGGAGACATCAACGACGCCAAGAAGATACTGGCCACGCGGGCAACCGCCATCGTTCATGGGGAAGACGCCGCCCGGAAGGCGGAACAGACCGCCCGGGCGACATTTGAAACCGGCGCTCTGGACCTGTCCCTGCCCACCACGGACATTTCATCCGCCCGGTTGAATGAAGGAATGGGCATCCTCACCGCCTTCGTCACCGCCGGGCTGGCCGCCTCCAATGGCGAAGCCCGCAGACACCTGAAATCCGGTGCCCTCAAGATCAACGACAAGCCGGCAGAGGACGAGCGCGCCACCCTGTCCGAGGCCGATCTTCTGCCCGAAAAGGTGATCAAGCTGTCCGTGGGCAAGAAACGGCATGCGCTGCTACGGGTCGGATAATCCGGCCCGCCTGTCGGCAGTCCCGTTCACCGCAAACGACCGGGGCACCACCGTCTGGGGGCGCCTTCCTGTTGCCGTTCCATCCCTGTTGCGGCGCCATCCCTATTGCTGTTCCTGGGCCCGGAATTCGAACAGGGAGCGGAACGCCCCCGGCACCAGAAGGGACAGCGGATTGACGCTGAACTTGGGATCGGCCAGCGGCCCGCGTACCGCAAAGGTCACCCCGAACAGACCCTCCCCGTC
>JALWTJ010000471.1 GCA_027082895.1 Hyphomicrobiales bacterium
ACCTCGGACAGGCCCTCGATGGCGTCCTTGAGCTCGCGCCCGTAGCGGAACAGGGCCCGGTCCGGCACATCCCCGAACATGACCACCGTGATGGTACCGAAATCGGAAATGGATATCTCGTTGACGCTGGGGTCGGTCGCATCATCGGGCAGGGACGACTTGGCCCTGTCCACCGCATCCTTGGTGTCGGTCAGCGCCTGGTCCTTGTTGAAATTGATGTCGAATTCCAGAATGATGGAGGCACCGCCGGAAAAGGCGGTGGAGCGCATGCTTTTCAGCCCCGAAATATTGCCCAGTTCGGTCTCCAGCGGCTTGACCAGCAGCCGGTTGGCATCGGCCGGAGACACCCCGGTCTGGGTGGTCACCACATAAAGATAGGGAACATCGATCGCCGGCTGGCTTTCCCGCGGCAGGTTGATGAAGGCGGAAATGCCCGCGATCAGCATCACCAGCATGATGGTGACCACGCTGCGCGGACGCCGCAGGATGGCTTCGAGCATGTTCATCATGAGCTGGTGTCTCCTCCCTTGGCGCCCTGGGGCGTTTCAGCGTTGGCCAGGCTTGATCCGATGGTGCCCTCGCGCGCATCGACCTGCTGTCCGTCGCTGACAAATTCCTGCCCCAGAATGATGATGTCGGCCTTTTCCGGAAGACCGGCAACCCAGACCCCGTTTGCCTCGTCCCCAACGATCTGGATGGGCACGAAATGGGCAACATTACCAGTCACGGTGCGCACGCCCAGCTTCCCGTCCGTGTCAAGGGTCATGGCCGACGCCGGGATCAGGTGGGCGGGAATGGCACCGACCTGGATTCTGGCCACCGACGTGACACCGTCCCGCAATTTGCCATCGCTGTTGTCCAGCTCGATTTCAATCTGAAAGGCACGGGTGGACCGGTCGGCGATGGAGGAAACGAAACGCACGGTTCCCGCAACGCTTTGCCCGGTGACCGTGCTGACCTGTGCCTGTTGCCCGATGGCAACCTCGGAGACCTTGGCCTCGGCCACCTTGCCGGTGAACAGCATCGGGTTGAGTTGCACGACGGTGGCGCAGATGGCGGAAACGTTCAGCATGTCCCCCACATTGGCCAGCGGATCCTGCACCACCCCGGAAATTTCCGAAACGATCCGGGTGCGCTCGATATCCTTGGTGATGTCGTTCAGGGCGGATTCCGCCGCCCGCACCGCCGCCTCGGCAACCGCAAGATTCACCTGGAACTGACGGGCCGTGTTGGCCGCCGCCAGCCCCTTGTCCCGCAACGCCCTGTTGGTATCAAAGTCCGCCCTGGCCCGCTCAAGGCTGGCCTGGGCCTGAATAAGGGCGGCTTCCCCTTGCGCCTTGCGCGCCAGCCGGGTTCCCTCGTCAAGGGTGCACAGCGGATCCCCCGGTTCCACATGGTCCCCCTTGCTGACATGGACCTGCTTCACGATGCCGCTGGTTTCCGCCCGTACGCTGACCGTGGCATTGGCATTGGTCTGGCCGCGCACCGCCACTTCGATCGGCATCATCTGCGCCACGAAATGCTGATACCGCACCGATTGCAGCGCCACCGGAATTTCCGCAGGGGTCGGTGTGACTTCAGGCGCCGGTTCGGGTGCCTGCTTGGGATCCTTGATCAGTCCCAGCGACACGAAAAGCGAATGGACGGGGCCGTCCTTCTGCACTTCCAGAATGTCAATGATGGACTTTTCGCCCGCGCCCGGGCCCTTGCCCCCTTCCACCAGCGTGCCGCTTGCCAGCCATCCCGCGATCAGCAGGATCAGCACGAGGGCCACACCGTAGGACATGATGAAACGTATCATTTTTTCGCAAATCCCTATTCTGCCGCTTCGGGCCGGTCCGTGGACGGGATGGCAACGTCGAGCAGTTTCTTCCGACCCTGCCGTATCTGTTCGATGGAGTGGGAAAGGCAGCTCGTGCCATAGTCCAGCACCCATTTCTCGTGGGGGGGCATGGCGTGCTTTTCCAACTCCCGAATCTGTTCCAGTTCCCGGCTCAGCTTGTCGATCTGTTCATTGATCCGCTTTTCCACCAGTTCGACCGGCAGCAGGGGCGCAAAGCGCGCAAACAGCAGAAATTCGGAGCGATAGACGTCCCGGTCCAGTTCGTTGAACAGGGATTCGTGAAATTCTTCCCGCCCCTTGGGAGTAATGGAATAGACCTTCTTGGCCGGCCGGCCTTCCTGCTGTTCCACCCGGGAGGTCACCATGCCGTCATTTTCCAGGCGGGCGAGCGCCGGGTAAATGGAGCCATAGCTGGCATCAACGAAATAGGAATATTCCCCTTCCGTGGACAGCTTCCGGATCTGGTAGCCGGTGGATTCGCCATCGTGCAGAATGGCCAGACAAAGCGTGCGCACGTTCATGTTCGCATTTCCCCTCGGGGCTTTCCGGACGCCCCAAACGGGCGACCTATATCGGGGATATATATACCGTGCGTGAACAATTCAATAAGGGCGGGACCATATTTCTGTCGCTGCCGGCCACATTTTTTCACATGGTTGACGTTTCCTGTACGGGTGGACCGGGCCGCTTGTGTCCGGGCACACCTATTTCGTGATTTCCGGCGCCCGTGCCCGGATTTCTCCGATGGCCCAGACGGCAAGCTCCCTGTTGGCCGCCGCGACAAAGGCGGGGTTGAGATGTCCGCTGCGGCAATGGCCATAGGTGAGGGGAGTTCCTTCAAGGGTCACTACTGTTCCCCCCGCCGCCTCCAGCACCGCCTGACCGGCGGCCGTATCCCATTCGCAGGTGGGAGAAAGGCGCGGATAGATCTGGGCCTCACCTTGAGCAAGGGAGCAGAACTTGAGTGATGAGCCGACGCAGACCGGCGGTTGCCCGCTCAGGCTTCGACAAAGATCGTCCAGCTTTTCGTGGCGATGGGAGCGGCTGGCCACGAACCGCAACGGGGCTTTGGGGTTGGTTGCAATGGCGGTTCTTCCGGCAAGGGCCTGCCCGTTGACCCGGCTGACAAAGGCACCGGCGGGGCCGCCCTCGAACAGCTTGCCCGTGGCGGGCTCAAGAACCACCCCGAGAATGGGTCGGCCATGGTCAATCAGGGCAATATTGACCGTGAACTGCCCGTTGCGGCTGACAAATTCCCGCGTGCCATCCAGAGGGTCCACGATAAAAA
>JALWTJ010000472.1 GCA_027082895.1 Hyphomicrobiales bacterium
GGACATGGATGAGGATACTGGTTGCCGGAGCGAGCGGACTGTTGGGGCATGCACTCGTGCCGGCCCTGTTGGCCGGGGGGCACGAAGTGGTGGCCCATGGCAATCGGAAGGGGCTTGATGTCAGCGGTGATCTGACGGATCGGGCCGTGGCGCACCGCCTGCTTGCCGGGGTGCAGCCCGATGCCATTGTCAATCTGGTGGCATTAACCAACGTGGATCAGTGCGAGAAGGAGCCGGATGCGGCCTTTCGCCTCAATGTGCGGGTGGTGGAAAACCTGGTGGATGGGGCCGGGGGAGTCAAGGAAACCGAAACCGCAGCAAAGGGTTCGGGGCCGTTCTTCGTGCAGATTTCCACCGATCAGGTTTATGACGGGCCGGGCCCGCATGCGGAAGGTGCGGAGCGGATTCTGAACACCTATGCCTTGTCCAAATATGCGGGGGAACTGGCAGCCTTGCGGGCCAATGCGTGCGTGCTGCGTACCAATTTCTTCGGTCCGAGCGCCTTTGAGGGGCGGCCCAGCTTCAGCGATTGGCTGATCGGCATGTTCCGGAGCAAAAAACCGTTCACGGGGTTTGATGACGTGCTGTTCAATCCCCTGTCCATGCACACCCTGTGCGCCATGATCCTGCGGGTTCTTGATGCGCGGCGGGGGGGACTTTACAACCTTGGTGCGCGTGAAGGGTTTTCCAAGGCCGAGTTTGGCGCCCGGATTGCCCAGCGGTTCGGGCTGGATGCGTCCAACATGAAACGGGGGCGTTCCAGCGACGTGCAGCTGGGAGCGCCGCGGCCAACGGATATGCGCACGGATTGTGGCCGGTTTGAAAAGGATTTCGGCGTCACGCTGCCGACATTGCAACAGGAAATCATGTCCCTTGGAGAGGCAAAATGAAAAGATATGTTTCACAGTTTCACATTGACGGCACGGCGGTGGGAACCGATGAGCCAACCTACTTCATCGCCGACATTGCGGCTAATCATGACGGGGATATCGAGCGGGCAAAAGACCTGATCTACATGGCCAAGGAAGCAGGGGCGGATGCGGCCAAGTTCCAGCATTTCAAGGCCGAAACCATTGTTTCGGACGTGGGCTTCAAGGCCATGAGCAAGGAGAGCATGTCCCATCAGGCCAAGTGGGAAAAGTCGGTGTTTGAAGTGTACAAGAGCGCTTCGGTGGATTCCAGCTGGACGCCCATCCTGAAGGAAACCTGCGACAAGGCCGGCATCACCTTCTTTACCTCCCCTTATTCCTTTGACCTGGTGGAGGAGGTGGACCCGTATGTTTCCGCCTACAAGATCGGTTCGGGGGAAATCACCTGGCCGGCCTATATCGAGTATGTGGCGCGCAAGGACAAGCCGATCATTGTTGCCTGCGGTGCCTCGACGGCCGACGATACGGTGCGGGCCATGGAGGCGGCTTTGTCCGCCAGCAAGCAGGTTGCTCTGTTGCAGTGCAATACCAATTACACGGCCAGCCTTGAAAATTTCAAATATATTCAACTCAATGTGCTCAAGAGCCTGGCGGCCATGTATCCGGGCATGATCCTGGGGTTGAGCGATCACACGCCGGGTCATGCAACGGTGCTGGGGGCGGTGGCGCTGGGTGCCCGCATCGTGGAAAAGCATTTTACCGATGACAATAACCGGGTGGGGCCGGATCACACATTTGCCATGAATCCGGCCACCTGGCGGGAAATGGTTGACCGGACCCGTGAACTTGAAATGGCCCTGGGGGACGGGATCAAGAAGATCGAGGACAACGAAAAGGATACGGTGGTGGTGCAGCGACGCGGGCTGCGGGCCGGCCATGACCTGAAAGCGGGGGCGGTGATCGGCGCCGATGATCTGGTGGCGCTGCGCCCCTGTCCGCTGGATGGCTTTCCCCCCTACATGGAAAAGGAACTGCTGGGCCGTACCCTCAGGTCCGACGTGAAGGAAGGGGAGCACCTGACGTGGGCGCATCTGGAATAGGGGGGGCAGCCGGTACCGGGGATGCGTCTGGAAATGGGGACGCGCCGGAACTGGGGGTTGTCATTCCCGCGCTCAACGAGGCCGAGACTATTGCGCCGGTGCTGGAGCGGGTGCGCGCCCATGGCCTGCCGATCGTGGTTGATGACGGATCAAGCGACAACACGGCCGAAATTTCGCGCAAGCTGGGGGCGGAAGTGGTTTCCCACGTTACCAACCTTGGCTATGACGGGGCGCTGCAATCCGGGTTCGCGCGCGCCGACGCCATCGGGTGCACCTATGTCATAACCATTGATGCGGATGGCCAGTTGCCGACCGATCTCATCCCGATCTATCTGGAGTACTTGCGGGACGGGGTGGATATGGTTGTGGGGGTGCGGGACCATGTGCCGCGCATTTCGGAACGGTTTTTCCAGTTTGTTGCCCGTCGGCTTTACGGTCTGCGCGATCCGCTCTGCGGCATGAAGGGCTATAATCTGCGGTTCTTTCGCGAATTGGGTCATTTTGACAGTTACCGGTCCATCGGTACCGAATTGATGCTGAGCATTGTGCGCAGGAAGGGGCGGATCGCGCAGGTGGACGTGCCCACCCGGCCGCGGGAGGGGGAGGCCCGGATCGGGGGCAGCCTGAAGGCCAACTATATTATCGGCAGGGCGGCCGTACTGGCTCTTGTGCATCATTTTACCCGGTCCTGATACATGCCGGACCTGTCCTTTTTCTCCCATGCGTGCCGGTTGGTTGACATCGGGCAGCCTCCACCAACTGCTGGCAAGGGGGAAGGGGAAACGCCCGTTCTGATCTGGCGGCAGGGGCCAGAAGCCATGTTCGCCGGGCGGCGGGTGGAAACGGTGTTGCAACGGATCGGCCCGGCGCGGGCGCTGGAACTGGAGGCGGAATCCTATGGCATGGCCGATGGTCTGCTGGCGGCGCTGCAGGGGGCGCCAGCAGAGCCGATCGTTCTGGCAGCTTATCACGAAATAGCAACGAACTGGTTGCGTATTCTCATGTGGTATGCGGCCATGGAAAAGGGGCCGTGCCTGGCGCTGATGGATCGGGATGTTCTGGCGGCATTTTCTGGCGGACCATCCGGATTGTTGCCGGACGAGGAAGTCCCTTCGGGCGGGCTGATCAACCGGCTGCGCGCCGTTGCCCGTTTCGGGA
>JALWTJ010000473.1 GCA_027082895.1 Hyphomicrobiales bacterium
ACGCAAAGGATCCGGTCCGCGGTGACCTCTTCGGCCCGGAGTTCTATCTTGCCATCGTCCAGCAGCAGGCGATGGCCCGGCTTGATGGCGGCGAAAACTTCCGGGTGGGGCAGGCAGACGCGGGATGTGTCTCCGGGGGTTTCATCCGTGTCCAGAACAAGGGTGTTGCCACTTTCCAGCATGATGGCGCCTTCCTTGAAGGTGCCGATGCGGATCTTGGGGCCTTGCAGGTCCACCAGGATGCCCAAGGGGCGGGAGAGATCCTTTTCCACCTGCCGGATACGCTGAACCGTCTGGTCGAAAAGCTCGTGGCTGGCATGGCTCATGTTGATGCGGAACAGGTCGGCACCGGCCGTGACCAGTTTGGTGATCATTTCCACGCTGTGCGAAGCGGGGCCCAGCGTGGCCAGAATCTTTACCCGGCGAATGCGTCTCATGGCTGAACAATTGCCCCCTTTTTGTATCAGTTCTGAGAACGCGTCTGGTCCGCCTCCGTCAGCTGCAGGGTCCAGTCGGTACGGTTCTCGGTATCGATTTCAAAAAAACCTGTCCGCTCGTACCCCCTTGCCAGACAATCTTCAACGCCAAAAATGGTAAAAGTTTCATCCCGCGTGCACATGAAGACCGGCCCGTCCCACGTGCCCCCGGAAATGTCGTCGGCGGCGAACAGGTAGTAGAAGCGGGCGTTGAGGTCGCCCTGGAAAACGGTGGCACAGGTATCGGGGGGGGCGACCCACCAGCCTTCGGACTGCCAGCCCCTTTCGGCACGGTAGCCAAGGGCAATGGAAATGGGCTTGGAAATCTTGTTGCACACCCTGAGGTCGGCCCGGGCGGGGGTGGCGGCAAACAGGGCCATGGTCAACAGGCCAAGCAGGATGGCGGTGGCCAGAATGACAGGGTTGTGCAAGTCGAGGGAGCGGGGGCGGCAGGGGGTGGTCGGCATGGTATTCGTGTCCATTCTGGCTGAGAAGGCTGTGTTGAACCTTTTGTCTTGTGCCGTCAAGTTTTGGCAAAATTGCGATGCCCGTCTTCTTTGTGCCGCATGGGCAAAAGGTGTTGGAAAAGTGGGGGAGTACCCCTTGCGCCTTCCGTCAAAAGACGGTTTGAACGGGTAAATGCATTTCAATTGGAGATAGGAATTTCAAGCATGGCGGAACTGGGATCGGGTCGGGATCAATTGCGGTCACTGGTGGAGCGGATCGAGCGGCTGGAGGAGGAAAAAAAGGCCATTGCCGATGATATCCGTGAAGTGTTTGCCGAGGCCAGGGGCAATGGATTTGACATCAAGGCCATGCGCCAGGTGCTCAAGATCCGCAAGCTGGATGCCGCTGAAAGGATGGAGCAGGAGGCAATCCTTGATACCTATCTGCATGCCCTGGGCATGATCCCGGATACGTCCGAATAGGATCTTTCCTATTGGGGTGGTGGCGATTCCAGGGATTTCTGCCGGGGTGACCGGAGTGTTTCCCCGGGCGGGGAGGCGCGGGTGCCAATCGGGACTGAGGTCAGCTGGCGGCGGGGCCGCTCACGATATGGCTTGCCTCGGTTTCGTTGCCGATGGCCTTGAGGGCAGTGGCAAGGATGGCGGTCCGGTCCAGCTTGGCCATGGCATAGAGATCGTCCTGGGATGCCTGTTCGAAATTGCGGTCGGGCATGTGCATGGGGCGGAAGCGCAACCCATTGTCCAGCAGCCCGTTCTGGGCCAGCCAGGTGGCGGCATGGCTGCCAAAACCGCCGATGGCGCCTTCTTCCACCGTCAGTAATACCTGGTGATTTTTGGCCAGTTGGCGCAGCAGGTCTTCGTCCAGCGGCTTGGCAAAGCGCGCGTCGGCAACGCTGGTGGAAAAACCCATGGTTGAAAGCTGCTCGGCGGCAGCGAGGCATTCCTTCAGGCGGGCGCCATAGGACAGAATGGCAATGCTGGTGCCCTGGCGCAGGATGCGGCCCTTGCCGATGTCAAGGGGAATGCCGCTGGCGGGCATATCCACGCCGACACCTTCGCCGCGCGGATAGCGCAGGGCGATGGGGCCTTCGTCCCATGCGGCGGCGGTTGATACCATGTGGACAAGGTCCGCCTCGTCGCCGGCGGCCATCAGCACCATGTTGGGGATGGCCCCCAGATAGGCCACGTCGTAATTTCCGGCATGGGTGGGACCGTCGGCACCCACATATCCGGCCCTGTCGATGGCAAAGCGTACCGGCAGCTTCTGCAACGCCACATCGTGAACGATCTGGTCGTAGGCGCGTTGCAGGAAGGTGGAATAGATGGCGCAGAACGGCTTGAGACCTTCGCATGCCAGACCGGCGCTGAAGGTCACCGCATGCTGTTCGGCGATACCGACATCAAAGGTGCGGTCGGGGAAGATTTCGCCGAACCTGTCCAGTCCCGTTCCGGCGGGCATGGCCGCATTGACCGCCACGATGCGGTCATCCTTGCGGGCCTCCTCGATCAGGGCGCCGGAAAAGACGGAGGTAAAGGAAGGGGCATTGCTTGCGGTCTTGGCCTGGGCACCGGTGACCACGTTGAACCGGGATACGCCGTGATACTTGTCCGGAGCGTTTTCGGCCGGCGGGTATCCCTTGCCCTTCTGGGTTACCACATGCACCAGGATGGGGCCGGTTTCCGTGTCGCGCACATTTTTCAGGATGGGCAGGAGGTGGTCCAGATTGTGCCCGTCGATGGGGCCGACATAGTAGAATCCCAATTCCTCGAACAGGGTACCCCCGGCCCAGAAGCCACGGGCGAATTCTTCCGTCTTGCGGGCCTTGTCAAAAATGAATTCGGGCAGTTTTTCGGCGATCTTCTTTCCGGTTTCACGCAGGCCGCGATAGGCGGGTGAGGATACCAGCTTGGCCAGATAGGCGCTCATGGCCCCGGTCGGGGGGGCAATGGACATGTCATTGTCGTTGAGAATGACGATCAGGCGGGCATCCATGGCTCCGGCATTGTTCATGGCTTCATAGGCCATGCCTGCGCTCATGGCGCCATCCCCGATGACGGCGATGCAGTTGCGCTGTTCGGCGTTGAGCCGGGCGCCCACGGCCATGCCCAGGGCGGCGGAAATGGAGGTGGAGGAATGCCCGGTGCCAAACGGGTCATAGGGGCTTTCCGCGCGGTTGGTGAAACCGGAAAGGCCGTCCTTCTTGCGCAGGGTGCGCATGCGGCTGCGGCGCCCGGTCAGGATCTTGTGGGGATAGGCCTGGTGGCCCACGTCCCAGATCAGCCGGTCCCGCGGGGTGTCGAAAATGGCATGAAGGGCAACGGTCAATTCGACCACGCCAAGGCCGGCCCCCAGGTGGCCGCCGGTTACCGAAACGGCATCGATCATTTCCAGGCGCAGTTCATCGGCGAGCTGGCGCAATTGTGTCGCGGACATGTCGCGAAGCTGGGCGGGATCGGAAATCGTGTCGAGAAGCGGTGTGGACGGCGCGGACGGGGTCAAGTGAAAATATCCTTCGCCTCAAACGAATGAATTGTTCGGCAAATCCTAAAGGAACGGGGAAGGTTAATCAACGGGCTGGCAACGGGATTCATTCACCCTCTCGCGCCCTGTGGGGAGGTGCTCAGATGCCTGTCAGGACAGGGGGTGCTATCCGGGAGAAATGGTCGGTGGTCAGCGCGGAGGCTTCATCGCGGTGGAACCGTACACGGGTGCTGCTGGCGCCAAGCTGGGTGGCCGGATCAAAATCGGAGGCATCGGGGGGAGCCATGACAGGAATATCAGCGCGCGCGACGCTGGTGGACATTACCAGAAGGCTGTCCAACCTGGTGATGTCGGGAGCATGGAACTGCACCGGACGCTGGGCGATATTCGGGGTGGGGGAGGAAAGAAGCTCCACCGCGCGGCGAGCATTGCGCACCCCGTCGGCGGGCTGAATTTCTTCCACTGCGCTGAAGCTGGCAGAAAGCAGATCGCTTATCGCTTCGGAGTCCGACCCGATGGTGGCGCCTGGAGAAAGGTCCGGGGAGGGCAGGGCGGGGACCGGTCCCAGGGATGCCGTGGTGATGGAGCCGCGCAGGATGGCAGGAGGAGCGGGCTGGGCAGGCGGAACGGCGGAACTGCGCCGCTCGATCAGCATTTCAAGGGCACGCTGGGCATCGGGTTCCGGGTTGATGACGGGCACATAGGCCGAAACGGCGCTGGTGTTGGCAGGATTCGGGGACAACAGGGTCCGCGGAGTGGGGCGCTGGGTCGCATCGCCCACCGATGCAACGGTGATGTTGTCCGTATTTCCGGCCGGATCGGGCTGGGCGGGAGCAGCGTTGCGGTTGGCCAGAAGGATGTTGGAAGGCAGGGCGGCCGGAATCGGGGCCTGAGCTTCCGGGTCACGATAATCCAGGAATGCGGCGCGGGGCGCGGGAAGAGGTGCAACAAGGGGAGCCGAAGGAGCGGGCGTGTTCTGCCGGGCGGATGCCACAACGGTTGCCGATACCTGATCGCCGGCGTTGCGCGAATTGCCAAAGAAGATGTCAAGCAGGTTGGGGCCACCATTGCCGGGGGCGGACTGGCCGGACCGGGAGGGAGCGGTGTTGGCAACGGAGCCGTTGCAGGGAACCGAATGGCACTTGTTCCATTCGGCCATGGCATAGCGGCGGCCCGAATCGGACAGGGGGACGCCATCGGAGGGCAGGTGTAGGGTCTTGCCGTCGGGGAACAGGCGTGCCAGTTGCTTGCGGGTCATGCGGGGCCAGGCGCGCACATTGCCCGTGTCCAGGTGAACAAAGGGGTGGTTGGAGCGGGGATAGTAGCCCACGCCGCCAACCTGGTGGCGCATGGCGGTTTCGCGCAGCTTGGACAGGGCAATGCCGGGGATGTAGAAATCCATCGCCATGCCCTTGGTGTGGCGGGAATTCTTGGCCACGGCGGAAGAGCGGGCGCGCAGCATTTCATTGGTCTGGGGGGAGCGATAGGCCGAAACGATGTAAATGGGCTCGGTGGCTCCCACTTCCTGATATACGCTCCAGATGAGGTCGAACAATGCCGGGTCCATGCGGGTGGGTTCGTTGCGGCGCCAGTCACGCAGGAATTTGTTCAATTCGTTCAGGCCGGACTGGACGTACTTGCCGTTGCGCCGGAAGGTGATGCGCCGGGTTTCTCCCGTATGGGTATAGTAGAGGTAAAGAGTGCGTTCGCCCGAACCTGCAAGCAGGGGTGACAGGCTGGTTGTGGGCAGAAGCGAGGCGAGTCCGACCATGGCGGCAAGAAGATGCCGCAGGAGCGTCCGTCTGAAATTTGTACCCCGCCAATTCACGCTGAATGCTACTCTGACCTGGTTGAACCAACCGCCTTTCGACGATCTCGTGGCGTATTGTTAGCACTAACTTGAATACACTTTGTTAACGCTAACGGATTGTGCGCGATTTCTCAACGACTTCCATGGTCGTGTGATAGGAGGAAAAAACGGCCTAAGCAAGGCGGATATGTTACCGAATGGTTAAGCCCGAGGGGGGCAGCGCGCGTGGTTCCGGCGTTTCCGTGAAGAATGTGTCCCGCAGTGCTTTCTTTCGATGGTTGCGGATCGGCAGACCATCACACCTTGGGACCAAAGACCTAAAGGCCGAGCATGCGCTTGAGCCGGGCATTGTGCCCGTAAACATCCCCATAGGAATGAATCTTGCCATCCTGATCCACCCTCAGGGTGAAATAGGCCAGGTGCACCGGCACATGTTCGGACAGGTTGTTCCAGCGTTCGCGGGTGCCGAACTGGGATTGCAGCGTGCTGCGGGACAGGTTTTCGTCATTGACAAGCAGGGCTTCGGCAAAATCCATGGGATTCTGAACCCTTACGCATCCGTGGGAATAGGCCCGCTGGGAGCGGGAAAACAGGGAGCGGGACGGAGTGTCGTGCAGATAGACGGAATGGGAGTTGGGAAACAGGAACTTGATGGTGCCAAGGGCATTGCGGCTGCCCGGCCGCTGGCGAATGCGGAAATTGTTGATGGAATTGGACGACCAGTCGACCTGGGAGGCATTGATGATCTTGCCGCCGGAGAGCAGTTCCATGTTGCGTGCACTCAGGTAATTGGGGTTGCTGGCCAGACGCGGCCCGATTTCTTCACGGGCGATGGAGGGGGGGACGTTCCAGTAGGGGTTGACCACCACATGTTCGATTTCATCGGAAAAGATGGGGGTCTGGTGGTCCCGCTTGCCCACCACGACACGGGTCGAGTAGGTGGGGGTGTCTCCGTCCATGACCTGCAGGCGGAACTCGGGAATGTTCACGAATACATAAAAATCGCCCAGATCGCGCGGCATCCAGCGCCAGCGTTCCATGTTGGCGATCAGGTCTTCCCGCGAAGCAGGCATGCCCCCGTTCAGGGTGGCGATGGTCGCAGGGCCGATGACGCCATCCACGAACAGGTCGTTCTTTTCCTGAAAATCCCTTACCGCCGCCACCAGCTGGTCGTCATAGATGTTGCTGTTGTCCATGGAAGGCAGATCGAGGCGCTGGCGCAGCAGCGGAACCCGTACATCGGACATGCCCGGCTTGAGCAGCGGGCCTTCGGGAATGGAAATTCCTTCTTCGGTTTCGCCGCGGTAGGAACTGGCAAGGGCGTCGCGCAGGGCGACGAACTCCCGGTTCGTGGGCGACAGGTCAAGCAGCAGCTTGTCCGGCGTGTCCGATTTTACCAGTTTCAGCAGGAAGCTGGCTTCGTCAATCTTTGGCGGTGTGATGTCGATGGAACGGGACACCCGGCGCGGATTGATGCGGCCGCCATAGGCGTGGCGGGCGTAAAGCATGGCGGCGGAGGAAAAGGCGGTTTCAAGGGAGGCCACCTTGAGCGGATCGCTCATGTCCTGGTCAAGGTCGAGGTCGGGGGTCAGGTAATCGTCCGGGTTCAGGCCTTCCAGATAGGCATTCCTGAATACATCAAGAACCTTCTGGGCGTTGGCGGAAAAGGCGATCTTGCCGTCGTCATTGGTATCCAGCCACAGGGGTTCGAACCCCCGGGCGCCATAAAAATAGTAGAGCTTGCGGGCAGCTTCCAGCTCCGGCGTGTCGGCCTTTGCCGCAGCGATGCGTTTGGAAAGGCCGGCCTTGATGGATTGGGCGAGGGGCGTCTGGGGCGGAGCAATGACGACTCTTTGCACTTCGGCGCCATTGATGGTTACGGTTTCCTGGGCCTGTGCGGGAACGGAAAGTGCGCCCGCGATTGCAACGCTGACCAACAGTCTTGCCATCAAGGTTTTCATGTCGTCTCCATCAGTTCGGCCCGGGATGTGCCGGCGACGTGCTGCCCGGCCTGTTCACGAAAGGCGGGAATTAACCGTAATCCGCACCGTTCACTTATAGTTGAATGGGACGCCTTGGCAACATGATCTCGCAAGTGTGAGCGCAAATTAACCTTTCGGCAAGATCGTGGCGTGGCCACTTTTTCCCCATGTGTTCCCTCTTGAATGTCGTCTTCGCGAATCGGTGGGAAAAATTGGGCAGAAATGCGTCAATTTTCGGGCCTTCGCATTGCCCTGCGTTCCTGCGGGCAAGGGGGCGGGCAGGGGGTGCGGGCAACGGGCACGCGCTCTGCCTTTGGTTTCAGGCGGCATCCGGGTTGGAACGGGTGCCGGGCGGGTGCTCCGGTTCCAGACCGTATTCGCGAATTTTGCGGTAAAGGGTCGAGCGGCCGATGCCCAGGGATCGGGCCACCCGGGTCATCTTGTGGTCGTGAAATTGCAGGGCGAAGGTGATCAGTTCCTTTTCCACTTGCTGCAGGGGTTTGAGATTGCCGTGCCTGTCGATGAAGGGATCCGTGGCGCGCTGCCGGGCGGCCTGTGCCGGCGTGTCGGTGCTGCGCCGCAGAGGGGACGGGGGAATCTGGGCAGGCGCGTCGATATGGGTTGGCCCGGATCGGGGGGGCAGGGAAGCGGCCTGTTCCTGGGCATGTTCGCGACCGGCTATTCCGGCCACGATCTGGGGGAAATCGACCGGGGACAGCCAGCCGCTTTCATTGAGTACGATTGCCCGGTAGATGGCGTTTTCCAGTTGGCGCACATTTCCCGGCCAGTTGTAACTTTTCAGCAGTTCAAGGGCCTGCTCGCTCAGCCCGGATATGCGGCGGCCGGTTTCCGGGGCCAGGCGGGCCATGAAATGGTCGGCAAGGGGGGCGATGTCTTCGGGCCGGTCGCGCAAGGGGGGGATGTAGATGGGAAAGACGTTGAGGCGATAGAACAGGTCTTCGCGGAACGTCTTTTGCCGGGTCAGGTTGAGAAGCCGCCGGTTGGTGGCAGAAATGACCCGGACATTGACCTTTCGCATTTCCTCGGCGCCCACGGTTTCGATCTCGCCCGATTGCAGGACCCGCAACAATCCGGCCTGGGCGGAAAGGGGAAGTTCGCCAATCTCGTCCAGAAAGATGGTGCCGCCGTCGGCTTCGGCAAACTTGCCCTTCTGGTCGCTGCTAGCGCCGGTGAAGGCGCCCTTGACGTGGCCGAACAGGGTGCTTTCCAGCAGGTCGGGGGGAATGGCACCGCAATTGACAATGACAAAGGGCTTGCCGGCGCGCCGGGACATGCCCTGAATGGCGCGGGCGACCACTTCCTTGCCGGTGCCGCTTTCCCCTTCGATCAGCACCGGAATGTCGGAACGGGCGGCCTTGCCGGTCAGCTCCAGCACCCGGTCCATGGCCGGGCTGGCGGTGATGATGTCCTTGCGGGTGAAGGTGCCGCTGCGCTGGCTGTTCCGGATGCGGATGCAGCTTTCCAGTTGTGACAGCTTGAGGGCATTGCGCAGGGAAATGATCAGGCGTTCGGGGGCGACGGGCTTGACGAAAAAATCGGCGGCACCCAGCCGCATGGCGGTTACCACCGTGTCAAGGGAAGACGAGGCGGTCTGCACGATGACGGGACAGGTGGTGCCCATCCGTTCCATTTCGCGCATGACTCCCAGCCCGTCCAGCCCGGGCATGACCAGGTCGAGGATCACGGCGCGAATGTCGGGATGGTCCGCCAACCGGGCCAGCGCCTCATCGCCGCTGCCTGCGGTCAGCACGTCGAACCCGTCCTTTTGCAGCAGGTTGGATGTCAGGCGCAGTTGTACGGGGTCATCGTCAACAATCAGAATTCTGGCCATTGCAGGGTCCGGTTCGGGTCGGTCTGGTCTTGCGGGACTTCGGACCTGCTGCCCTCCGGCAGGTCTGGTGCGGCGAATCACGTCACATGTCCCGTTTCGGGGCACGCTAGGGAGTGCATGTTAACAGGTCTTTAATGCTGTCGGAGTGTTCCAAGGGCGTGGCAAAAAAGGGGGAGGGGCTGGACCGCCGCAGGTTTGGGAAAGAGCTTGGCAGGGACAGGGCAGCGTAATAGACATGGGGCGCGTCAGAAAAACACACATATTCGAGGTCTTTCATGTCAACCTGCTGCAATGCGCCTGAAGCTGCCGGTCCGGCGACGAAAAATTCGCTTGGTCAATTGCCGGAATGGGATCTGAGCGATCTTTATCCGGGCATTGATTCTCCCCGTTTCGTCTCGGACATGGAGAAGGCGCAAAAGGATGCGGTGGCGTTTGAGGAAAGTTTCAAGGGCAAACTGGCCGACATGGCCAAAAAGGGACGCCTGATCGAGGCCATCCGGGCCTATGAGGCGCTCAGCGACCTGACGGGGCGCATCGGCTCGTTCGCCTATCTGAACTATGCCAAGAACACCGCGGACCCGGACCGGGCCAAGTTCCTGGGGGACTGTCAGGAAAAGCTGACGGATCTGTCCTCGCACCTGATTTTCTTTTCCCTTGAACTCAATCAGGTGGACGATGCGGTCATTGAGGCGGCGCTGGAAGGGGATGCGGAACTGGGCCGGTATCGTCCCTGGTTCGATGAATTGCGCAAGGCAAGGCCTTACCAGCTGGAAGAGCGGGTAGAGGAGCTTTTTCATGACAAGTCGGTGACGGCACGGGGGGCATGGAACCGCCTGTTCGATGAAACCATGGCGGCGCTTGAATTTGACGTGAAAGGGAAGAAGCTGGGGCTGGAAGCCACGCTGACCCTGATGACGGACAAAAGCGAGAAGAAGCGCAAGCGGGCCTTCAAGTCTCTGAGTACCACCTTGCAGCAGAATGCGCGCCTTTTTACCCACATCACCAATGTGCTGGCCAAGGACAAGGAAATTTCTGATCGCTGGCGGGGCTTTCAGGATATTGCGGATTCGCGCCATCTTGCCAATTCGGTGGAGCGGGAAGTGGTGGATGCGCTGGAAGCCGCGGTGCGGGCTGCCTATCCGCGCCTGTCCCACCGTTATTATGCCATGAAGGCGAAATGGTTCGGCAAGAAGAAACTGAACGCGTGGGATCGGAACGCACCGCTGCCGGACAATGACGACAGGGTCTATGACTGGCAGAGCGCACGGGACATCGTGCTTGCGGCCTATGGGCGTTTTTCGCCGACCCTGGTGGAGGTGGCGGAACCCTTCTTCGGCAGCGGGTGGATCGATGCACCGGTGACGCCGGGCAAGTCGCCGGGGGCCTTCGCCCATCCCACCACGCCCAGCGCGCACCCCTACCTGATGCTCAACTATCTGGGCAAGACCCGGGACGTGATGACGCTGGCCCACGAATTGGGGCATGGGGTGCACCAGCGGCTGGCAGCGGCGCAGGGGCCGTTGATGGCACCTACGCCCCTGACGGTGGCGGAAACGGCCAGCGTCTTCGGGGAAATGCTGACTTTCCGCTCCCTACTGGAGCAGGCCGACAGCCCGCAGCAGCGGTTCTCCCTGCTCAGTTCCAAGGTGGAGGACATGCTCAACACCGTGGTGCGGCAGATTTCCTTTTATACCTTTGAGCGCAAGCTGCACACGGGGCGGCGCAAGGGGGAACTCAGGACCGAAGAACTGAACGAAATGTGGCTGGAGACATCGGCGGAAAGCCTGGGGCCGGCCATCAGGCTGAACCCGGGGTATGAAATCTTCTGGAGCTACATTCCCCATTTCATCCATTCCCCGTTCTATGTCTATGCCTATGCGTTCGGGGATTGCCTGGTCAATTCGCTCTATGCCCGTTACCAGCAGTCCGAGGAAGGGTTCGCAGAGAAATATTTCGATCTGCTGCGGGCCGGGGGAAGCAAGCACCATTCCGAACTGCTGGCCCCGTTCGGGCTGGATGCCCGTGACCCGGAATTCTGGTCGCTTGGCCTGTCCATGATCGAGGGGCTGATTGATGAACTGGAGCAGACGCAACCGGACCAGGGGGCGTGAAAAATCATTTGATTTTGATCATGGGAAAATGACAAAAGAACAGGTACCACACGCAAACTGAAGAGGGACAAGATGGCGAGTGCTGATATTCAGAACGATTTCGAAGAACATGAAAAGACCTACAACCGGTTTCTCAAGCTGGTGAAATATTCGGTGATCGCCATGGCGATCCTGATGGTCATTCTCTATCTTTGGGTGCGCCCCTGACGGGGAGCGGGTTCAGGATCGACCCGTAAACTGAGGGGGAGCGTGTTTCAGCCGTCTCGTTAAAAGGAAAAGTGGATGAAGATTGCGATTGCGCGCGAAACAGCGCCGGATGAGCCAAGGGTTGCTGCGACTCCGGAAACGGTCGGAAAGCTGGTCAAGCTGGGCGCCAGGGTTTCGGTGGAAAAGGGTGCCGGGCTGCAATCGCGCATTCCGGACGCAGCTTTCAAGGAAGCCGGGGCAACCATCGCCGCCAGTGCGTCGGCGGCCCTGAAGGGGGCCGACGTGGTGTTGTGCGTGCGGCGGCCTGCGGCCAAACTCCTTTCCGGTATCGGCAAGGGGGCATTGGTGATCGGCACCATGAATCCCAGCGATGATCAGAAGGAATTTTCCGGGCTGGCAAAGACGGGGGCCGCCCTGTTTGCCATGGAATACATGCCGCGCATATCGCGGGCGCAGTCCATGGACGTTCTGTCTTCCCAGGCCAATCTGGCCGGGTACCAGGCGGTGGTGGATGCGGCCGAACAGTTTGACCGGGCCATGCCCATGATGATGACGGCGGCGGGCACGGTGCATCCGGCGAAGGTTTTCGTCATGGGAGCCGGGGTTGCCGGTTTGCAGGCGATTGCCACGGCGCGCAGGCTGGGGGCCATCGTTACGGCAACGGATGTGCGCCCGGCGGCCAAGGAGCAGGTGGAATCCCTTGGGGCCAAGTTCATTGCGGTCGAGGACGAGGAATTCAAACAGGCGGAAACCGCGGCCGGTTATGCCAAGCCCATGAGTGCGGAATATCAGAAGAAGCAGGCAGAGCTTACC
>JALWTJ010000474.1 GCA_027082895.1 Hyphomicrobiales bacterium
CATGACCGAGCGGGTATTGCCGACTGTTTCGGGGGGCACATGCTCGTAGGATGCGGGATCCTTGGCAAGGGCCGAGGCGTGGATGCCCGCCTTGGTGGCAAAGGCCGCCGCGCCCACATAGGGGGCCTGCCGGTCCGGGGCGCGGTTGATCATGTCGTCAAAGGCGCGCGAAACGGAGGTCAGGGACTGCAATTGCTGATCACTGACGCCGATTTCAAAGCGATCCGCATATTCGCCCTTGAGTTTCAGGGTCGGGATGAGGGTGACGAGGGAAGCGTTGCCGCACCTTTCACCGATGCCGTTGATGGTTCCCTGTATCTGGCGCACCCCCGCATTGACGGCCGCAAGAGAGTTGGCCACCGCGTGGCCCGTATCATCATGGGCATGGATACCCAGACGGTCACCGGGACAGACCTTGATCACCTGGGCAACAATCCGTTCGATCTCGCCGGGCAAGGTTCCCCCGTTGGTGTCGCACAGAACAATCCAGCGCGCCCCGGCATCCATGGCGGCCTTGACGCAGGACAGGGCATAGTCCGGATTGGACTTGTAGCCGTCAAAGAAATGTTCGCAGTCCAGCAGCGCTTCGCGCCCGGAACCGATGGCGGCCTGAACGGACTGGGAGATCGACAGGAGATTGTCCTCCAGCGCGATACCCATGGCGATCCGCACCTGGTGGTCCCAGGCCTTGGCAACATAGCAGATGGCATCGCAGCGGGCATCCAGGATCATCTTCAGACCCGGATCATTGTCCAGGGAGCGTCCGGCCCGCTTGGTCATGCCAAAGGCCGTGAAGGCGGCGCCCTCGGTTCTCTTTTTCCCGAAGAATTCGGTATCCACCGGGTTGGCCCCGGGATAACCGCCCTCGATATAATCGACCCCCAGCCGGTCGATCAGCCGGGCCACGTTGATCTTGTCGCCGGTGGAAAATTCCACGCCCGCTGTCTGGGCACCATCGCGCAGCGTCGTGTCGAACAGATAGAGGCGTTCCTTGCCGGATCGGGGAGAATTCATGATTGTTCCTTGCCGTGAACGGCCCAATTGTCGGTGTCGTGATCGGGGTGCTGATGGTTTTCAATACGGGAAACGAAACCGGCCCATTCAGCGGACCAGTCCCCCTCCTCGGGCAATATGGACAGATGGCCATAAAAGGGTTGCCGGTCGTTCAGATTTACCTGAAGGGTGGGCGCCACCTTTTCGGGCTGGTCAAAGGCGCCCACGGCCAGTTCCATGCCGTAGCTGGTCTCGTAGGCCAGGGGGGTGCCACAATGGGCGCAGAATCCGCGGCGGGCGAGATTTGAACTGGCAAACCATTTCGGCGCACCGCGGGTCCATTCGAAGGCGGGCACGCTGACCAGGGGCGCAAAGAAACTGCCGAAGGCCTTCTGGCACATGCGGCAATGGCAGACACTGGAGCGCCCTGTCCCGGTGACCCGGAAACGCACGGCCCCGCACTGGCAGCCGCCGGTCAGATCAACACTCATGATCCGGCCTCCCCCTGCCCGTACTTGACAGACCACCCGCGGGAAGCCCGACAGCGTTCACAGCCCAATTCCCGGCTGAAAAGGAGAGACCATGTCCGGAAAGTTCACCGCTCATTTCACCACTTCCCAGCGGGTAATCCGCTCTCCGGTTTCCGTGTCTTTTGAATCGGTTAGGCGAATACCTTCAGACGCCAGCTGATCGCGAATCCGGTCGGCCTCCGCCCAGTTCTTCTCCGCCAGTGCGGCCTTGCGTTGCGCAATTGCAACAGTGATTTTTTCCACGTCGACATCCGCATTTTCCTGCAACTTTTCGGTTGCCTCTTGCCAATTCTTCATGGAGTCGAAACTGACAATCCCGAGCAGGTTCAGGGAGCCGAAAAGCCGCTGCGCATTGTGCAGGCGGGTGCCGCTTTCACTGGCCTTTGCATGGCGATGCAGGTGGGTGAGCACCCCGGCCATGTTCATGTCATCGGACAGGGCAGCGAGCAATTTCGAGCACGGCCCGAGGGCCTCGCAGGCGCCGCGATTGGCCTCCACGAAATCCAAACCGGAAGCTGCCATGGCCCGCTTCCAGCGCTCCAGCATCCGCTCGGCTTCTGTCAGTCTGTCAACGGACAGGTCGATGGGCTCGCGGTAATGGCGGGTCAGCATGGCCAGACGCAGCACGTCCCCAGGCCAGCTGCGCCCTCCGAATTTCGTGCCGTGCAGAAGCTCGTGAACGGTGAAGAAATTGCCAAGGGACTTGGACATCTTTTCCCCGTTGATCTGGAGAAAGCCGTTGTGCATCCAGATACGCGCCATGCGCTCGGTGCCATTGGCGCAGCAGGACTGGGCCCGTTCATTTTCGTGGTGGGGAAAGGACAGATCGATGCCGCCGCCGTGAATATCGAAAGTCGGCCCGAGAAATTTCCGGCTCATGGCGGAACATTCAATGTGCCAGCCGGGGCGGCCATTGCCCCAGGGGCTGTCCCAGCCGGGCTGGTCGTCATCGGATGGTTTCCATAACACGAAATCCATGGGGTCTTTCTTGTAAGGGGCAACTTCCACCCGGGCCCCGGCGATCATGTCGTCAAGGGAGCGGTGGGAAAGCTCGCCATAGCGTGTCTGTTCCCCCTGCCGGAAACTGGCAACGCGGAACAGGACATGCCCCTGTGCCTCGTAGGCGTGGCCCTGCTCGATCAGGGTGGTGATCATGGCGATCATCTCGTCGATATTTTCCGTGGCCCGGGGCTGACGGGTGGGATCAAGGCAGCCCAACTCCTTCATGTCGTCCTGATACTGGCGCTCGGTGGTGGCGGTCAGCTTGCGGATGGCTTCATTCAGGGGCACACCGGGGAAATCCCGGGCCGCACGGGCGTTGATCTTGTCATCCACGTCGGTGATGTTGCGCAGATAGGTGACGTGATCGGCGCCATATGTCTGCCGCAACAGGCGAAACAGCACATCGAACACGATGGCGGGCCGGGCGTTTCCGATATGGGCGTAATCGTAGACGGTGGGGCCGCACACATACATGCGCACATTGTCCGGATCGATAGGCTCGAAACGTTCCTTTGCCTTGCTCAACGTGTTGTAGAGACGTATTTTGTGTCCGCTCTTGCTCATCTTGTCCATTCTCACTCACGGGGTCCGCC
>JALWTJ010000475.1 GCA_027082895.1 Hyphomicrobiales bacterium
TCCGATATCCCGTTGGAAAACTGAGGTTCACGTTCACTCCCGCCTATATAAAGGCTGTGGGGCCAGAACACAATTGCGCGTTCGCAAATCGGCCTGCGCCGCGCAATGCCGGCAACGGGGCCAGGCGACCCGGTCAACAGCGAACAAGCAGCGAATAAGGAAGGCCCGGACCGCTTGACCCCCGCCGGCGGGGCGGCTATACACAGCCCGTCGCGCCGCGGGCCGCCCGCCCCGGCCGCGAAACCCATCGGCGCGGTGGGAGAGTGGTTATCCAGCGGCCTGCAAAGCCGTGTACACCGGTTCGAATCCGGTCCGCGCCTCCATTTTCCCTTCCGTTTTCCGCATTACCCCTGGCTTCACGGACGCCTGTCCTTACCCTCACGGATAGCGGCCGGAGGGGGGTCCCGCCCCTTTGCCGCCCCCTTTCCGGGCGCGCCGCATGCCCCTTCATGCCGCCGCTGCGGGCGGGGAAGAATTTTTTTGAAAAAAATGTCATAATGGGCTGGAAAGCGGCGCAAGTCTTTGCTACATACCCAGCCGTGCCGAGCACTGATCCCCGGTAGCTCAGTTGGTAGAGCAGGTGGCTGTTAACCACCCTGTCGCTGGTTCGAGTCCGGCCCGGGGAGCCAATTTCGATCCGCCGGCACGGCGGTTCCTGAACCGAAACGAGACCCCGCAGGGAAAACCCCGGCGGGGTCTTTGCTTTTCTTCCCGCTCTCCCCTCTTCCCGCCCTTCCGGCTCCCCCTCTATCCGCTCTCCCCCGATTGTTTTCCTTGATTGTCTCCCCGGGATGCATACTTATTGGCCCGGGCCGACCGCCTTCCTTGTTGCACCGTCTTCGCTGTTTACTACCCCCCAAGTCCCTGCCTCGGTGACCGTACCCTCAGCGCGACAAAACTGCCAGCCCTGCCGATTTATTGAGGCGGTCCCGGTCTTCTGGGAGAATTGCACACTTTACTGTGCCGCATGAAATGAAGATTAAGTGGCACCTTATTTCCACGTTTTCTCTAGTAATTCTTTCAAATCATTGGCGATTGGCTTTATAAGTCCATGTGGTATAGATTTTCCAAAACCTGAAGAATTATTAAAGTTATTATCTTTTGCCTTTTTGCGAATTTCTTTGCAGAAATTTTTACCAAGCACAACATACTGCGGACCAGATTCCGAATATTCTTCGACAACCTGTTCGTCGTTAAATGCGCCAATTATGCCATCACTGCAATCACGCAGTTTCTTTCTAATGTCTTCTCTTTTCTTGTTGCGGGTTTTCTTAGCCTCGTCATTTTCGTTTGCTTGTGTCAAGGCGGCGTCGATCAAGCTCTGCGCTGCAATGTCGTCTATCTGAAAATGTTTCTTGATCACTTCCTTGTCAGCCCAATAGGCTTCAATGTCACTGTGCTGAGTCAACCACACAAATATCCCTTTATCTGCATAGGGCCTTATGAAAGCCTCTGCCTCTTCCGGCATCATGAAATCGCGGTCCCGGTGAAGAACGATCTTCATCCCATTGCCGAACAGGCTTTGCAGCGATGCACATCCGGCCCCATCGGGCAGTTTCCCCGATCCGTGCACTGGCCAAAGAGCAACAATGCGTTCCAGTCTCGGCCATTGCGCCAAAAGAGATCGCAACATCCCGTTCTTACTATCCTCGGTCAACAAAAGGATGCGCTTGTCCAGTAGGCCCCACCCCATCTTCTGGCGGCCAGACGTATCGCCATCCGGCTGGACCTTCCCATCTTTCATCCACACGACTCGAGCATCATCCGGTAGGGCGCGCACAACCGACGGGCTGTGTGTCGTCAATATGACTTGTGTTTCGAAGTTTTCCGCTGCCTCAGCGAGCACCCTGACCAGGTGCTCTTGTGCCGTCGGGTGTAAATGCGCGTCAGGCTCATCCACGAGCAGCAGCACCGGGCGGAAATAGATCATATAGGCAAATATCTGAATGACTTGCAGAAAGCCTATGCCTGCAAGTTCAAGTGGTTTGGTTCGATTAGTATCCGCGTCTTTCATGACTTTGGTCTGGAATGACGCTTGAATCGTTTGATGTTTCGTTTCGTCAAAATTGACTGCCAGAGTGATAGGACCCATCACATAAGAGACATACTTTTGCAGCAATTCCAGACCCGTTTGATCGTCGTGTGTAACGTCCTTGAGTAGAAGCAAAACATTTCGCAACACGGTATTGGCGTCACCTGCCGCAGCTTGCCTTTGCACAATCAACTTGGTTCGTTTTTCCTCGGCAGATGCGATTCCCGCCAACCCTGGAATATAGGAACTGAACTCTTTGCTTTGGTTGCGGAGCGCTTGCACGAAGGGATTGTTCGAAGGAACATGAACGCTCAACCCCTCATTGCGGGCCGATTTGATCCACATCGAGGCTTGCATCTCGTTGCCATCGTCATTGATCGCCTTCACGTCGACTTCCATCTGAGGCGAACCTTTTTTGTTCCCGTATTCCTCAGCATAACCTGCATTACGATATTCTGGAGACGGCATGTAGGTCGCATTTTTCTCAGAAAGTGTTGAGCCATCTGATCGGCGGAAACCACCGTCTTTTACTGCCTTGGTGTCGACCGTCAGATTTCTACCAGATTGAAACATCCAATGCAGCGCCTGTAAAATTGAACTCTTTCCAGAACCGTTAGCCCCAACGATAACTGTCATTCTTGCAAGCGTAATGGTTGTGTCTTCAATTGCCTTGAAGTTTCTGATTGTGATTTCTTTGAGTTGCATATCGACCTCTATTTTTCTTCCCTTCATTGTATCCAGAGGCCGCAGGAACTACAAGAAGCATTCGTTGTTGCCAAGGTGAACACTTGAAGAATTGTAAGCTGCCCAACTGTTCCAGGCCTGCATACGTCGCCGTGCGTGTTGAAATCGGGCGCATACGCCCAAACCTTCCCCTTGCCGTAGGGTTTTGCCTCCCCTATGGTGGCGGGGACGGTTTCCGCATGCCCGCACGGGCCGGAAGGGATGGAACCATCCCCAGGGAACACGGAGGAACAAGCGTTCCCAGCCGTGGCTGCCCCCGCAACTGTACGCGGCGAGCCCGCCCCGAATGCCACTGGAACAGCCGCATGATGCGCTCCGGGAAGGCGGGGCCG
>JALWTJ010000476.1 GCA_027082895.1 Hyphomicrobiales bacterium
GATCTGGCCCTGCGCCTTGGGGCAACCACCCACACATTTGACAAGGCGGCCCTTCTCAGCCCTGTCACCGCCCCCTTGCCCGATACCATAGGGCGCCCCGGCGCCCCCGTCCGCCTGCGTCCCTTTTCGACCCTTGTTCCCCATGCCGCGCACCCGGTGGTCAACCCGGAAGCCCTGAGCCTGCCCGAAACCGGCTTTTCCCTGGTCGTTTCCCTGTTTGACCTGGCCATCCTTGACGATGTACCCGGCTTCCTGCGCCGCATCCTCCATCACCTGGCCCCCGATGGCCTTTTTCTGGCCGCCTTTGTCGGCGGGCTTTCCTTTCAGGAACTGCGGGCCGCATGGCTGGAGGCAGATGCCCAACACCTTGCGGGCGCTGTTGCTCGAATTCCCCCCTTCATTGATACCAGGGACGCCGGCTCCCTGCTGCAACGAGCCGGGTTCGCCCTACCCGTCACCGACAAGGACAGCATGGCCCTGCGCTATCGCTCCGCAACCCATCTCATGCGCGAGATCCGCGCCATGGGCGCAGCCGGGGTTCTTGCGGATCGCCCCCCGTCTCCGGTCAGCCCCGCCCATCTGGCAACGGTAGAAGACATCTATGCCCGCAACTTTTCAGACCCCGACAAAAGGGTTCGTGCATCTCTGGAAATCATCTGGATGAGCGGATGGGCGCCCCATGAAAGCCAGCCGAAACCGGCCCGCCGGGGCAGCGCCAAGGTTCCCCTGTCACAGGTTCTCAAAACCACCCGTTACCCGGAAAAGGATTGAACGGAACATTTCCCTCAGATGGATCCGGCGGCGTCGAAAATGGCAGCGCCCGCCCCCGAATTGGTCTTGCCGAACAGGTTGACAAGACCGTTACCCAACTGGGTAAAGGCCGCAATCGCAGCCACTGCCATCAACCCGGCAATTAACCCGTATTCGATCGCAGTCGATCCTTCACAGTCCGAACAGAACCGATGAAACGTTTCCCGCACCGCCCGAAACTTCATCCGGGCATTGCGGTTCGCCCCCCCCTTCACGTCCTGTTCACACTCTGCCATGACGCAGCACCTGCAAAAAGCATTCCCTCACAAGAGATCGCACAGATGGGCGATCAACGGCTCGTCCGCCGGCGGCATGTCAAACTGACGCAAGTCGCGCGCCTTCACCCATTGCAACGCCTGGTGTTCCAGCGCCCGGGGCTGACCCGACCATTTCCGGCAGATGAAAAATGGCATCAACAAATGAAAATTTTCATAAGAATGGGAGGCAAATGCCAGCGGTGCCAGACAGGCCTCCCGCGTTTGGACACCCAGTTCCTCCTCCAATTCCCGCCGGATTGCCTGCTCGGGCGTTTCCCCCGGCTCGATCTTTCCGCCGGGAAACTCCCACAATCCGCCCATTTCCTTTTCCGCCGGCCGCTGGGCAATCAGCACCCGCTGATCCGCATCCACCAGCGCACACGCCACCACCAGAACAAGCTTCATCGGTTCAACATCCTGTAATGATAGGCATGCGAAACCGCAAAGCCCAACTTCGAATAAAGAGAAATCGCCGCCCCGTTGTCCGCCACCACCTGCAGGGCCAGACAATCCGCCCCCTGCCGACCCGACCAGCCCATGAAACGCCGCATCAGGAACGTCCCGATACCCTGTCCCCGGAAAGGCCGGGCAACGATAACGGAAAAAATGCTGGCCACCTTGCCCGAACAACTGCCATAGGCCGCCCCCACCACCTGCCCGTCTTCTCCTGCCGCCAGAAGCCCGGTTGCACAAGAGGGCAACTGCCCCAGCAGTTCGCCAAAGACCTTCCTGTCCGCTGCCCCGATGTCTTCCAGCCCCATGATGGCCTTCTGCCAGTCCGGATCCGAAACCGGGCAGGTCAGGACCCGCCAACGGGTGCCCCCTTCGGCAAACGTACCGGAAACGACCTCCCCCGGATCCGAACACACCATGACCAGGGAATGTCCCTGCCGCTGGAACCCGTTGCGCTCCAGTACCCGCAACACCGCCGGTGGCGTCAGCGGTGTCACCCGGAAACAGGGGGCAATCCCCGCCCGCCGGGAGCGCGTCCAATGGCGGGCCAGTCGTGCTTCCACATCCCCGTCATCGCCCGCATCAAGGCTCTGCAACGAGTTGGCGCGCCGCGTGTACCCGCGGGCAAAACGCCATACCCAGCACCCGTCGACCACCTCCTCAAGCGCCGGCCGGTTGGCCAGAAGTGCCGCTTCGACCCTTCCGGCTGCGCAAACATCCGCATCCGGACCATCCCTTGCAGCATCATTGGTCATTCAACTGCGATAATCGGCATTTATGGAAATGTATCCATGGGTCAGGTCACAGGTATAGATGGTGCCCTCCCCCTCCCCGATCCCCAGATCAATACCCAGAACCAGTTCGGCATTCTTCATGTAGGCGCTGGCGGCCGCCTCGTCATAGTTTTCCGCCCGCTCGCCATTTTCTGCCAGCACCAGATCACCGAAACGAATGGACAGCCGGTCCCGGTCCGCCGGTTCCCCCGCCTTGCCCACCGCCATCACGATCCGCCCCCAGTTGGCGCCCTCCCCGGCAATGGCTGTCTTGACCAGGGGCGAATTGGCCACCGAACGGGCAATGTTACGGGCGCTCTGGTCGCTGCTGGCCCCCGTTACCCGCACGGTCACGAACTTGCTGGCCCCTTCCCCGTCCCGTACCACCTGCATGGCCAGATCGAACAGCACCTGTCCCAGCGCCCGGGAAAAACCTTCCAGCCGGGGATCGTTGCCGTCGGTGATCGGGGCCACCCCGCGCCCCGCCGCCGCGCCGGTGGCAAACACCATGCAGGTGTCTGATGTGGACGTATCACTGTCCACCGTAATGGCGTTGAAACTGGTCCGCACCCCTTCCCGCAACACATCCTGCAGCACGGGCCGTGCGATGGGCATGTCGGTAAAGACGAAGCACAGCATGGTGGCCATGTCCGGCTGGATCATGCCGCTGCCCTTGGCAATGCCGCTGATGACAACCGGCTGACCATCAACGACAAGGCGCGCGCCGGCCCGCTTGGGATAGGTATCCGTGGTGCTGATGGCCACCGCCGCCTGTTCCAGGGATGCCACCGGTCCGCTGGCAATGGACGAAAG
>JALWTJ010000477.1 GCA_027082895.1 Hyphomicrobiales bacterium
GTGGGTATCACCGTAAACAATGTCCTTCCCCTGGATGCGGCCTTCGGCCAGCACCTTTTTGGACTCGTCATCGAAGCCATATCCCTGCCAGGGTTCCGGGGTAAACACACCAATGTACTTCAGGATGCGCATCGAGGGCACCCCGTACACGATCACCTGGCCGCTCTGGCCACCGGAACTGAAGGCCAGGTATTCGTCGCGCCCACCGGTGGGCGTGTAGGTCTTGGCCGCCGCCAGGATGTCCTTTTCGGTGAGGCCCCGCCGTTTCATGACGTCTTTCAACGTCTCCTGAGACCAGGCCTGGCCTCCGGCGGTGACTCCCATCGTCAGGGCAACGAGGGCGGCAAGCACGGGCTTGCGAGTCTTCATGGAGTTTCTCCCTCTGGATTACAAGCTGGAACACACGAGCGGGACACGAGCGCCCTGCTCATGATTCAATTCACCGGGTGGTGTCCGGCCACAGCCGCGGCACCGCCACGCCGGTTAGTGTGTGCCATTTGGCACAGAGTCGAATTGACTTGAATCAATCTTCCTGCGCAACCACACCAAATCTTGTTCGCAAGACTCCACATCAGCCGCTACAGCCTGCCCCTGACCGCGTCCTGGCCCGGCGCCGGCCAGGCGCACCACCGCATCGACGGCTGGCTGCTGACCCTGACCGCACCGGACGGCACCCGCGGGCGGGGCGACTGTTTTCCCCTCCCCGCCTGCGGCACCGAAAACCGCTCGTTGGCGTCGGCCACCCTGGCCGGGCTGCCCACCGCCTTTCCCACGCCGGAAAAGGTGGACGACCTTCTCGACCGATTGCACCGGACACCGGCGGTACGCTGCGCCCTGGACACTGCTCTGCTCGACCTGCAATGCCGCCTGGAAGGCCGCCCGCTGCGGCAACGACTCCACCCCGCGGCTGCCAACTCCGTGGCGGTGAACGCCCTGGGCGGACCCGCCTGTGACGCCCGGATGCCCGATCCAGCCTGGCCGGTCGTCAAGCTCAAACTCGGTCACCGCGCCTGGCGCCGGGAACTGGATTGCCTGGAAAAACTGGTGACGGAGCGACCCGGCATCCGCCTGCGGCTGGACATCAATGGCGCCTGGAACCAGGCACAAGCGCGCGCAGCTTTGAAAACACTGGAAAAATTCCCGGTGGACCTGGTGGAAGAACCTCTCGCCAAGCCGGGCTTGGCAACCCTGACCCGCCTCCAGGCCCACACCTCGTTGACCTTGGCCATGGACGAATCCTTGCATCGGTTGGGTGTGAACCGGGTGCTGGCGCGTCCTCCAGTCCGGGCCCTGGTGGTCAAACCGCTGGCGGTGGGCGGCCTGCGCCGCGCTTTCGCCCTGTGCCGCCGCGCCATCCGGGCCGGCCTGCGTGTGATCATCACCACCGCCGGGGAATCGGCAGTGGGCGTCGTCGCCACCGCGCAACTGGCCGCCGCGGTGGAGGCTCTGGCACCGGGAGAAACGCATGGGCTGGCCACCTCCAGCTGGGTGGCTCGTGACCTGGCCGACCCACCCCCCATCATCGGCGACCGGATGGTGCTTTCCCATCAACCAGGCATCGGTGTCTCGCCATGAACCACCATAGTGCACACTACAGCTTTCGGGTCCATTTCGACGAAACCGACCCTGGCGGCGTGCTCTTTTTCGGTCGGCTCTTTTTTCATGCCCACCGGGCCTATGAAGCCTTCATGCGCCGCCAGGGGGTGGGCTTGGCCCGGGTGATGGAAGAATGGAAACTGGCCCTGCCCATTCGCAAGGCCGAAGCGGAATTTTTCAAGCCGCTGCGGTTGGATCAAGAAGTGGCTGTCATCGTCACCCTGGCGCGTCTGGGCCACTCGGCCTTCGAGCTGGATTACATCTTCGGCGATCCCGACGATCCGGCGGCGCGCGCCCACACCGTCCACGTGGCCATGGGGAACGACGGTCGGCCGGTTGCTCTGCCCGAACAGCTGCGGCATGCGTTGGCCAGCCACGAAAAAAGCCCTTGAAAGCCAAACCGGCTTCAAGGGCCTTTTGGAATATCCGTGAAAATCACCGAATCAGCAGGGCGTCGAAACAGCCCTACCCGGGCCTTTGTCACCCACGGCAGCAGACGGCTTGGTCTACATTTCCAATCATCTTCAATAACTCAGCCAAGTTGGAGCATCATTTGCTGCCGCTGACGCCATAGATCTCACACTTGTAAACGTATTTGCCATTGCCCCGCATCCAGCGGTTGTCTTCGGTATAGAGATCGACCAGAGCGATGGCCCCTGGCGGAATCCCCATCTCCGGCGTCTTGACGAAGGGGAAGGAGAAGTCGAGGCTCATCCGGGGCTGGCTCTGAAATATGATGTTTTTGAAGAGCCGGCTGCCGTACTTGTCGTAAATGGTGCAGCGAATGGCGATCCGGTCCAGATAATAAGGGGATTTGTTGGCGATCTTCACCTGAAGGGGATTGTCGGAGCCGTAAGGTGGGTTCTCCTGCACGTCCAACAACTCGACCTGATCCTTACTCGGCCCCTCGGTGCGGTAGTCGTCGTCTTCGTCCAGCACATCGGCCACCACCGTCAGGGGCAGCAGACAGGCAAAGGTGAGCGTGACCAAGCGTTTCATGAGTGCTTCTCCTGGTGGATGAACGGCGGCCGCAGCCGCCGTTCGTTCATCAGCTTGTGGCAGACCCGGCCCGGATCAGGCCGGGCCGGCATCAGACGATTACTTGATGGTGCCGATGTTGGTTTCCTGCTTGTTCAGCAGGCCCGACTGCTTCTGGTTGATGCGACCGACCTTGGTGGTGTTCTTCACGCTGCCCACCACGAAGCTGTCTTTCACCGAACCGATGTTGGCTTCCTGGCGGTTCAGCAGACCGGACTGCTTCTGGTTCAGACGATTGACCTTGGTGTTGTTTTGCACGCTGCCCACCACGAAGCTGCCCTTCACCGAACCGACGTTGGCTTCCTGCTTGTTCAGCAGGCCGGACTGCTTCTGGTTCAGACGGTTGACGCGGGTGTTGTTCTTCACGCTGCCCACCACGAAGCTGTCTTTCACCGAGCCGACGTTGGCTTCCTGCTTGTTCAGCAGACCCGACTGCTTCTGGTTCAGGCGATTGACGCGGGTGG
>JALWTJ010000478.1 GCA_027082895.1 Hyphomicrobiales bacterium
CTCAATATCCTTCAGATAATGAGGGTTTTCCTTTACATACACGCCCCCGCGATAATGTTGAAAAATGACAAGACCGCCCTCCCGCAACTTGTCAAAAGTTCCAACCAGCATTTCGTGATAAGGATCAGTTCCCTTTGGCCATGTAATATAATGATAGGCCTCATCGTCTGTTCTTACCTCGAGAAATTCACTTTGAATTTTTTCGCGCCGCAACTCATCGGGAGCAAAACCGCTGGCATATATCAAATCAAATTCTGCTCCAGGATGCTGCTTCAGCCATTGCCCGAGATCCTCAATTATCCACCGGATGGTTGAGAGAGGCTCCTTGTCCACATTTGACGATACACCACACTCCCTTTGTCCAGATGCCTCAAGCCGCTCTGGCACTTCAGGAAAATCCTCACCATTGTCGTTCAATGTCAGTCTGCATCCTGCGTCCATGAACCAGAACTCCTCAAAGGCCAGTCCGGCCCCAACTGAAAAGACATCTTTGCCGCTCAGTGAATAGCGTTCGATCAGTCCCTGCATGGGCTTTTTGCATTTTTCAACATTTCCATGAAAATCGAACCCGCTTTCGCAAGAGGACCAGCTACCATAATACTCTTTGGCTGAAATCCGATACTCTGCCATGTTCCCGCTCCTGATTTCTATAGTGTCCAATGGGTGCCCATGATATGACGGATACCGTCCTCATCGACCATGTAATAAACGGTGAAGATGCGGCCATCCTTCAATTCAATGGAAAAGGCATAGCCGCAATCCCAGGTCGGATTGTCATCGCGAATGATGATTTCCCTGTCCATCAGCCAGGTCTGCCCGCGATCCTTGCTCAGGCAGCACCGGATGCCGAATGGGGCCTTGCGATAGCCATAGGTGCACAGCAGGTCACCATTGCGCAACTGCATGACACTGCCCGGCTGCCCCCAGATTCCCGTTTCTTGTGGCGGCGTCCAGCACATGCCGCCATTCTTGGAATGGACGGCAACGATCTTGCCAACCCCGCCCACCGGCATGAATTCGCCATTGGTGGTGTGAAAGCTGGTATCGGCCCTGACCATGGCCAGCATTTCCCCATTGCCCAGGTGCAACAGGGACGTTTCATTGTAGTTCACCCCCTGCAATTCGGAATGAATACCATTGTCATCCGAGGCGATGCGCACCGGAGCACACCAGTTCCGCCCCTTGTCAAAGGAACGGATCACCCAGGAAATGTCGGAACGCTGCGGCGCCCCGGTATAGACCGGCGCCAGCCAGGAGCCATCAGGCATTTCAACGATCGGATCGCGCGAACAGGATGGTCCGATCTCCGGCACCGTATCAAGGCCGACTTCCTGCCAGCTCTGACCATTGTCCTTGGACTGCATGACCAGATTGCCCACCACCTGCGTCACCAGACCGTGCTCGACCCGGTGCGAAAAGATCTTTTTCGGCGGCTCCGTCATTTCGGAGGTGGGACGAATATCCAGCACAACGAAACGATTCAGAATGGTACCATCGGCCAGCACCGTCATGGCCGGATCATTGACACCATATTGGGTGTCATACACGGTGCGCATGCTGTCCGTGTGCCAGCTTTCTCCCTCATCCTCGGAAAAGATGATCCGGATCGAACTGTCCGGGTCATGATGGGTTGCCACACCATTTTTGGCCGCATCGGCGCTCATCCTGCCAGCCCGGCGAAAAGTCACCGCCAGGCGGCCATCGGGCATGTACGCCACATGAGGGAACGAACAATAGGCATCCTGTTCGCGATAGATCAACGTATGCTTCATTCACATATTCCTGTTTCTGCAACATCCACCGGTCCGGCAAACAAAGCGTCACCGGCAGCTTTTTTCATGTTTCCCGCCGCCGGGCATCACCGTCCGGCCCCGTTTTCTTCCGCTCCGCCCATACCGGCCCGCCGGGCAACATAACGGGCAATGCGGTCACAACTCTTGCCATCATTGGGGCCATTGAACCGCTCCAGCCCCCGTTTCATCTTTTCACGGGCATCCTTGGCACAGGCCTCATCGAAAAGTAAACCATGCACCAGGCGTTCCACATCCCGCGGATCATTGCATCCGGTGCACAGCCCCTCCCGAACGAAATTTATCACGTCCGCCTTGCCCGAGAAGTCGCACATGAGCGTCGGCGTACCGATCACCGCCGCCTCGATGGCAATATTGGAAATAACGACGATCAGCAGGTCCGACGCCCCGAGCAACTGCCCCAGCGGATAGGTCTTGACCACTTCCACCCGCTTGCTGCCCCCGTGCATCTCGACAAACGTGCGAAAAAACGCCTCGTCATCCGAAGGATGCACCTTCAGGATGGCCCGCACCCCCTTCATGGGCGCTACCGCATCCAGCACCGGCCCCAGTTCCGTTTCCGGGTCGGGAAAGGCCTCCGTGCCGATGGTCACCAGCTTTTTTCCTCTCACCTCGGGGAAGTCCCTTTCGACCGCCCGGCGGTCCGCCGCCCGGTCCCGCCCATAATGCTGGTCGTAGGTGTGCGCCCCCACGACAGTGATCTTTTCCGGATCGGTACCCGCACTGACCAGGTGATCGCGAAGCTGGGTACCATAGGCCAGATGCTCGGGGGCCGGGAAAAAATAGCCGTCTGGCCGTGCCCCGACCAGAATCGGAAAATGCCCGATCCAGGGAAGATTGCGGCGCTGTCCCCATCTGCCCACCAGCACGGCAACCGGCAGATAATCATTGATCGAAAAGATGGTCCGCACGTTCTTGACCTCCTCGATCCGGGCCAGGAGCTTTTCCACATGGCGGGCCCGCCGCATGTGATAAGGCCAGTAGATCTGCAACAGGGCATCCAGCCCCCGTTGCACAGCGGTTGCCAACACGTCCGCGTGTTTATCGCGCGGCAATACGGGCGCCCGCCCCCTGGCCAGCTCCTCCGCCGCATCGATCACGAACAGCATATCGGCAATGCTGCGAGCCCGGCACGCCTCGACAACAAAGGGCGAGTCCGTCAGAATCAGAACGGGCACCCCCAGCCCCTCCAGTTCCTCCCGAATGACCAGCGCCGGATCCAGATTGACCCGGGTTCCCGAGTCGCTCAACGTCATCAGAACGATATTTTCCGCCCCGATACCT
>JALWTJ010000479.1 GCA_027082895.1 Hyphomicrobiales bacterium
GATCAACCGCGCCCCGGATCAGCAGGCCCCCTATGTGGGCGCGGCGGCCTTTGCCACCAAGGCGGGCATCCACGCCTCGGCCCTTGCCAAGGATCCCGCATCCTACGAGCATGTGCCCCCCGAAACGGTCGGCAATACCCGCTCGGTCATGATGTCCCAGCAGGCCGGTCGGTCCAACCTGCTGGTGGCCCTGAAGCGCCATGGCATCGAACTGGAAAAGTCCGACCCGCGACTGGACACGCTGCTGGCCTCGGTCAAGGAGCGGGAGGCACGGGGATATTCCTATGACGGAGCCGATGCGTCCTTCGGCCTGCTGGCGCGCCGGGCGCTGGGGCTGCTGCCCACCTTCTTCAATGTGGAAAGCTACCGCACCACCATCGAAAGACGTCACAACGCAAAGGGCGAACTGGTGACGGTGTCCGAGGCGGTGGTCAAGATCCGGGTTGGGGACCAGTTGCTGATGTCGGTGGCCGAGGGTAACGGCCCCGTCAATGCGCTGGACCGGGCCCTGCGCAAGGATCTGGGCATCTATTCCGCCCGCATTGCCGATCTGGAACTGGTGGATTTCAAGGTTCGTATCCTGGACGGAGGCACGGGCGCGGTCACCCGTGTACTGGTGGAAAGCCGGGATGGAACGGGTCAGAGATGGGTCACTATCGGCGTTTCACCCAACATAATTGATGCCTCATTTGAGGCACTTCATGATTCTATAAACTACAAATTGATCCGGACGGCCTGAGTTTCCGCTTGAACTGTGGCCCTGGATTGAAAAATCTGGGCCCCGGAGCGGCTTGGGGAAGATGGATTTCCTCTCGCAGCACCGTGGCTTGCAAAGGAACAACCCGGCTCCCGACCGCTCCCACCCCGTTTCAACGAGGAGAGGCAGGAACCACAGGAAGGCTAACGGAGATTGGCATGCCCCGAATTCGGGATGCCACACCGCTGTCGATCACCATCGGTGCGACCTGCGCCACCGTGCTGATTGCCAGCCTCATCATCTTCACCCATCCCGTTCTGACATGTCTGGGGTCAGACCGGGGGTTTGGTGCATGCCTGCATACGGGATTGGAGGAAAGCGGACTGCTTTTTGTGGATCCGGCGGCAACAAAGGAGCCGCAACCGCTTTCCGCGCGGGGCAGGGATGTTGCAGCCCCGCCCGACCCGGGAGAACAGGGGACAGGTGCCACCTCCTCCCCGGAGGGAAGCGAAGAACGGGGCGCCGATGGCGCACCTTCTGTCCCCGTTTCTCCCGCCGTGCCGCCGCGGATGGCCTTGTCCGAGGACGAAACCACGCCGGACAGCGTGCCCCAGGAAACGCTGCAGGAAACACGGCAGGAAATGCCTCAGGGAGCATCAACCGTTCAGGAAGTGATCGAACAGGAAAAGGCCGGGCAGGAGGCTGGGCAAGAGACCGGGCAGGCGATGGCAGCCAAGCAGGACGGGCAGGTTGAAATCGCGGCTCCCGAAGTGGCCGTTGCCGATGTGCCGCCGTCCGCTGTGCTGGACCCGGTGGAGGCCCCCCGGTCGGGGGGGACGGAAGCACAACCGGACATCTCTGCCCCGTTTGTCCGTGAAGACCGCGTTCCCGGAGATGGCACCCACTCCCTGATGCGTATCATTACTGCCCTTGCAACCCCCACAACACCGGCAGTTGAAACGCCATCGTCCGCTGCACCGGACGGGACGGAACCGGCAGACAGCGCACCGGTAACAGGTGTTCCGGCTACCGAAACGGCACAGCCGCAACCGCCTGCGGAGCCGCCCACAGAACCTTCAGGTGCCATTGAACCCCAGTCGGACGATGGCGCACGGCCTGCAACGGAGTCCGTTATCCCTCCCTTTGCGCCCGAGGTGCCGGCCCCCATGTCTGGACCACGGGATGGGCAGGGGACAGTTTCGCAACGGCCCGTGGCGGATGGCAGGCCCCTTGAAGCAGTCGTTCCGGATGAAGCAGGATCTGGTGAGGAAATTCCGGTCAAGGCAATCACCGATGGGGCGGTAACGGATGGCACGGCAGCGTCGGATCAGCCCCCGCCCGGACATGTTCCGCCCCCTCAGGCGCCGGAGCAGGAAACGCGACAGCCGGGGATGGCGATGCCGGATCCGGAAAGCGGAAACATTCCGTCAGGTGAACCCGGAGCCGGGAGCGATGCCGTCGGTGAGGATGGAAGCGAAACGCCGGAGACGGTGGCTCCTGCCTCCCCGGATGCTTCTTTACCAACCGCTCCGTCCGTTCCATCTTCCCCCGCTTTTTCCGTGCCCACGCCCGCACAGGCGCCGGATATGCTGGCTCCAGCAGTTCAGCAATCAGAGGCCCGGCAGGCGGTGACCCAAGAAATGGCCGGGGCCCAGGAAACGGCCGGGGCCCAGGAAACGGCCGGGGCCCAGGAAACGGCCGGAGCCCAAGAGACGGAAATTCAGGAGCAGACAGAGGAACCTGCCCGCCATACGGCAACCCGGGAGCCGAAAAATCAACAGCCCGTGCCCGCTCGGCAGCCCGTTGCCCCCCAAAGCATTGCGCAGCCGGAACCGGGGCCGGTTCCGGTGGTTGAAACGGTCAATCCCGGCATGTTCCGCAATTCCGGGTTGGACGATGAACCGCAAGTGGTCGGGGAACCGGCAATGCCGGATGGTTCTGTTCCCGTTGTCGATGAGCCCGATCTGGAAATGCCGGAAGTGATCGCGCCCCCGGACAAGGGGGCGCCCACGCCACCGGTTTCCCAAATCATCCTCCCGCAGGAAAACAGCGGGCCCGTCCCCGTTGCGACGGCGCCACGCCGGATTGCCCCGGAACAGGGGGACACGCCGTTTGATCCGCCCCGGGCGGGGCCAGCCGTTGCGCCTTCCGGCATCCCCCGTTCAGCGGCGGAACAGGCCCGGAGACAGCAGGTTCTGGCTGCAGCAGAACGCCAGGTTCCATCAACAGACCCCGTGTCCCGGCCGGAAACCAGCAACCGGCCCGCATCGGATCTGGCCCTTGCACGGACATCGCAGGCGTTGCCCGGTGAAACGGGGATGGCCATTGCCCCCGAACCCCGTCCTGTCATGCCTGAGCCGAATTCATCACCGGACACCCCTGCGG
>JALWTJ010000480.1 GCA_027082895.1 Hyphomicrobiales bacterium
CGGGCCACCGTGGGGGTGGACACCCCCGCCTTGCGGGCAAGCTCGGTGATGCTTCCCAGCCCGGAGGCGGGATAGTTTTCCACCAGCATGTTGGCCAGCTGCTTTTCCGCCCGGGTCAGGTTGTCAAACCCTTCCTCCAGCCGGCCCCTGATTGACAAATGCCGCTCGCTCAGAACCCACTCCTGCCATCTTGCAAAAAATCGGTTCACAGGTTTGCACAGAATCCAGCCGAAACAATGAAAAAAAATTGACACTCACAAAAATTTTGAACAATATTTTTCACATGAACCAGTCCGCGCCCAGAACCGATCCTTCTTCTCCTGCCCTGTTCACGACGGGGGAAACTGTCTGTGAAACAATCAACGGGCCGGGACGGTCCGCCATGGTGCTGGCATGCGAGCATGCCTCTAACCATGTCCCCCGCAGCCTTGGCGATCTCGGGCTCTCCCCGGCCGTGCTGGAAAGCCATGTGGCCTGGGATCCGGGCGCGCGGGATCTGGCGGTGGCCCTGAGCGAGCGTTTCGATGCGCCGCTGGTAGCCAGCAAGGTGTCGCGGCTGGTCTATGATTGCAACCGGCCGCCCGATGCGCCCTCGGCCATACCCGAACGCAGTGAAATCTATGACATTCCGGGCAATAGCGGCCTCAGCCCCGCGGAAATTCAGGCACGCCATGCGCAGGTTTACCTGCCGTTCCGCGACATGCTGGCATCGGTAATTTCCCGAAAAATGGAAAACCATCTCCGGCCGGCCCTCATCACCATTCACAGTTTCACGCCCGTCTTTTACGGGGAACGCCGCTCGGTGGAGATCGGCATCCTGCATGGCACGGATTCCCGACTGGCCGACGGCATGCTCAAGGATCCGGCCCGTTTTGGCGGCTTCAACGTGCTGCGCAACGCGCCCTACGGCCCGCAGGACGGGGTTGCCCATACCATTGACGTGCACGGGCGGGACAATGGCCTGCTTAACGTGATGATCGAGGTGCGCAACGACCTGCTGACGGACAGGGACATCTTTCCCGAAATCGTGGAGGCGCTGGCCGGCATGATTTCCGGCGGACTCGACTTTGCCCGGCAGGACGCGGCCCCTGCCCTCAATGACATCCCCCTTCGCGACATGGAGGCCTCATGCCCAAAATAGCCGTTGGTTTCGTCAATGTGGTGGACCGGATGAACTATCGTCTGGGCCGGATCATGATGTATGGCATCTTCTTCATGATCGGGGTTCTGTTGTGGTCCTCCGTATCCAAGACCTTTTTCCTGCCTTCCAAGTGGACCCTTGAGGTGGCCCAGTTCTCGCTGGTGGCCTATTATGTGCTGGGTGGTCCCTATTCCATCCAGCTGGGGGCCAATGTGCGCATGGACCTGTTCTATGGCAACTGGAGTGTTCGCAAGAAGGCATGGATCGATGCCATCACCGTCTGGTTCCTGATTTTCTACCTGATCGTGATGTTCTATGGCGCGGTGGGATCAACGGCCTATGCGCTGGGCCATTTCCAGGCGGCACCCTTTGCCTTTTTCTGGGATCTGATTTCCACCTTCTTCACCCAAGGACCCGATGCGGCCCAGGCCAAGCTCGGATTCATCGAGCGCTCCCCCACCGCCTGGCGTCCCTATCTGTGGCCGGTCAAACTGATTGCTACCCTTGGCATCTTCCTGATGCTGCTGCAGGCCCTTTCCGAGTTCATCAAGGATGTTGCCGAACTGCGCGGCGTCGATCTGCGCACCAACGGGCCGGAAGCCCGCCGGGCCCGCCGGGCTGCGGAAAAGGAGACCGGCAATGTCGCATGAAATGATCGCCATCTTCATGTTTTCGAGCATGATGCTGATGCTGATGACCGGCCAGCGGGTGTTCGGGGCCATCGGTGCCATCGCCTCGGTTGCCGCGCTGGCCCTGTGGGGCGTCGGGGGGTCGGACATTCCGTTTTCGGCCGTCATGAAGCTGATGAAATGGTATCCGCTACTGACCCTGCCCATGTTCATCTTCATGGGATATGTGCTGTCGGAGAGCAAGATTGCGGATGATCTTTATCGCATGTTCCATGTGTGGATGGGGTCTGTATCGGGGGGCCTGGCCATCGGCACCATCGGCCTGATGGTGCTGATCAGCGCCATGAACGGACTGAGCGTTGCCGGCATGGCCATCGGCGCCACCATCGCGCTGCCCGAACTGTTGCGGCGCAACTACGACAAGATCATGGTGACGGGGGTGATACAGGCGGGCTCGTCCCTTGGCATTCTCGTCCCCCCTTCGGTGGTGCTGGTGCTGTATGCGCTGATCGCCCACCAGCCCGTGGGCCAGTTGTGGCTGGCCGGAATCATTCCGGGGCTGATGATGGCGGGAATGTTCATCATCTATATCTATATCCGCTGCCGGATCACCCCTTCCCTGGGAGCGCCCCTGTCGGAAGAGGAACGCAAGGAATATGACCGGATCTCGGATGAACCGGTGCATCTGGACCTGGTTCTTCTGGGCATAATCGGGGCGCTTATCGTGGCGTTCGTGATGGGTTTCGTGCCGGGCAAGCAGGTGCTCATGGTCATTCTGGGGCTGATCCTTGCCTGGTCGGTGGTCAAGCAGCATCTGCCCTGGATCATTCATCTGAAGGTCACGGAAAAGCACCGCCTGCTGACGGCGGGCGCCCTGCCCCTCCTGATCTTCTTTGCCATGATGATCCCCTTCGTCAATGGCTGGACATCCCTGACCGAAAGCTCGGCCATCGGCGCCATGACGGCCTTTGCCGCCGCGGTGCTGAAAAAGCGCATGAACTGGAAGGTGTTCGAAACCTCGGTGCGCAACACGCTGGCCATCTCGTGCATGTTCATGTGGATCATCGTGGCCGCCATGGGCTTCGGGGCGGTGTTTGACGGGCTGGGAGCGGTGCATGCCATCGAAAACCTGTTCACCGAACAGCTGGGGCTGTCGCCCTGGATGATCCTGATCCTGATGCAGCTCAGCTTCCTGGTCATGGGCACGTTCCTTGATGATACGGCCATGCTGGTGATCGTTGCGCCGCTGTACATCCCGCTGGTGCACCAGTTGGGATTCAACATGATCTGGTACGGGGTGCTGTA
>JALWTJ010000481.1 GCA_027082895.1 Hyphomicrobiales bacterium
GTGGAAAGCCTTGCCGCCCAGATTCGCGCACTGACCGCCAGCGGTATCGGTATCCTGTTCATCTCCCACCGGCTGGACGAGGTGCTGAGCATCTCGGATCGTGTCAGCGTTCTGCGTGACGGCACCTTCGTCCTGTCGGCTCCCACCAGCGGGTTGACAGCGGGGCAACTGGTGGAAGCCATGCTTCCGGAGGATTTCGAGGGGGGACCGGAAAACGAGAAAAAACAGGACGTGGCAAAGGGCGGTGAACCGGTTCTTCAGGTCCGCAACCTTTCCTCCCAGGTCTTTCATGATGTCAGCTTTGAGGTTCAGGCCGGCGAGGTCGTGGGTATTTCGGGCGTCGTGGGATCGGGCCGCACGGAACTGGCCGAAGGAATATACGGCATCTATCCGGACACGAGCGGCACGGTCATCATCAATGGCACCCCTGCCCCCAAACGTTCGCCGCGAACATGTCAGGAAATGGGTCTTTCCTACGTTCCCGAGGATCGCCATGCCCATGGCATCTTTCTTGCCCTGCCCTCGGCGCGGACCGTTTCGGCATCGGTGATGGCGCTGAGCGGCGCCCATTTCATGAAGAATGCCGAGGAAATCTCGCTGGCGCAGCGGTTCATCGAACGGCTGCGGATCAAGCTGAGCTCCCCCCTGCAGCTGGCGCGCACCCTGAGCGGGGGAAACCAGCAGAAGGTGGTTCTGGCCAAGACCCTTGCGCCGCAACCGCGGGTCATCATCCTGGACGAGCCAACCCGGGGCATCGACGCCCGGGCGCGGCAGGATGTCTACCGGATCATCCGCTCCCTGACCGCCGAAGGGGTGGGCGTGGTCGTGATTTCCTCCGAGGTAAGTGAGATTGCCGAGGTCAGCGACCGGGTTCTGATCATGCGCCACGGCCGGTTGAGCGACCTGCCGCCCGGCCCGATGGATGTGGACCAGATCACTGCTGCCACCCTGAGTGACGTTTCTTCCCAAGATATTTCTTCCCAAGATATTTCTTCCCAAACCGATGCGGGGAGCCCTTCCTCATGAACCGTATTGTCAAGAGCCGCGAGTTCCTGGTGCTGGTGCTGCTGGTGGTGATGATCCTGTCGGTCAGCCTGGTCAACAAGGCCGTTCTGCGCCCCCTGACCCTGATCAATATCGCCAACTCGTCCCTGTTCCTGATGCTGATCGCCATGGGCCAGATGTTCGTGGTCCTGACACGGGGCATCGACGTTTCGGTGGGGGCCATTGCCGGACTTTCGGCGGTCATTTTCGGCTTTGCTCTCAACGCGGGTATTCCCCTGCCCGTTGCCATGCTGGCCGCCCTGCTGACCGGTTTGCTGTGCGGCATGTTCAATGGCATCGGCGTGGTGATGGTGGGCATTCCCCCCATCATCATGACCCTTGGCACGCTGGGCATCTTTCGCGGCCTTATGCGGGTGCTGACCGGGGGCAGCTGGATTGAATCGATCCCGCGCAACATCAAGAGCCTGGCGGTCACCCGGTTCATGCAGGTTCCCCTCATGGTGTGGGGCGTTATCGCGCTGGTTATCGTGGTTGCCTTCCTCATGTACCGTATCCGCTGGACCCGCAATTTCTACGCGGTGGGGGACAATCTGGACGGAGCCTACCTGCTGGGCATCGACACGCGGCGGACCCGTTTCGTGGCCTTTTCCCTTGCCGGTCTGTTCTCGGGGGCCTCGGCCATCGTCTTTGTCGGCCAGATCGGGTTCGTGCCGATGCAGACCGGGGACGGACAGGAACTCAAGGCCATCGCGGCGGTGGTGCTGGGGGGTGTCAGCCTCATGGGTGGCACCGGGGGCATCTGGTCGGCGGTGATCGGCGCCCTGTTCCTGACCTCCGTCGATTCGATGATGATTTTCCTGCGCATTCCGGGTTCCTGGAACAACGCGGTAGGCGGTGCGGTGCTGCTGCTGGTGGTCGTGATGGACTATGCCATCCGCCGCACGGCCGAAAACCGCCGCCGGGCGGCCCGCTCAAATGAAATGCTGCAGGGCAGCGCTCCCCCCCCAACAGCAACGGAGGTGCGGTCATGACCAACATGCGCTGGCTGAAAAGCTGGGAATTCATGCTGCTGATCACGCTGGTGGTCGAACTGGCCATTCTCGGCATGATCAATCCGACCTTTCTGAACGTGCAGAACCTGCTGTTTTCGACCAGCGATTTCGTGCATGTGATCATTGCCGCGGTGGGGCTGACATTGATCATCATGACCGGGGGCATCGACATTTCAGGCGTCTCGCTGATGGGTCTGGCCTCGATCGTGCTCGGCCTGAGCTTCGTGGCCGGCGTTCCGATCTGGGTGGCGGTACCCCTGGCATTGGCGGTCGGCCTGATGGCCGGGGCCTTCAATGGCGCCGTGGTGGCCAACACGGATGTCAATCCGCTGGTGATCACCCTTGCCATGCTGTTCTTCTATTCCGGCGTTGCCACCGGCCTTCCCACCTTGCTGGACATGCTGGGGTTCAATGCCTATGGGGCGGGTGGTTTCGAAGCCTATCAGTATGAGGGTATCGGGGGGCTGCCCGCGTCCTTCACCTGGTTTGGCACCGGGCGAATCGGTTGGGTGCCCATGCCTCTGGTCATTACCATCGTCTTGACGGTATCGGCCGGCTGGATGATGGGGCGCACCCGTTTTGGCCGGTTCCTGCAGCTGATCGGGGTCAATCCGGAGGCAGCCCGCTTTACCGGTGTGCCGACCAAGCGGACCCTGATCATGGTCTATGCGCTCAACGGGCTGGCGGTGGCCATTGCCGGGCTGGTGCTGACCGCCTATTTCACTTCGGCCCGCTCGGACCTGGGGAGCGAAGCCCTGCTCAACATCATTACCGCGGTCGTCCTGGGCGGCTCCTCCATCTATGGCGGCGAAGGTTCGGTGCTGGGCACGTTCCTGGCCGGTCTCGTGCTGGGCTATCTGCGCCAGGGCCTGCTGGCGCTGGGTATCACCAGCGACGTGGTTCCGGTGATCGTGGGCGCCCTGCTGATCGGTACCGTTGCCGCCCGTATCGGCATTTCAACCCTTAATCGCAAACGCGCCAACCGTGCCTCCTACGAGGCCGAACGGGGGGCTGTTGC
>JALWTJ010000482.1 GCA_027082895.1 Hyphomicrobiales bacterium
ACCCGGTAGGTATAGGGCCCCTCCACCGCCACCGCCACCATGACGGCAACCGCCTCCCCTTGTGAAAAGAAATGTTCCATGATGCTCATAATCGAAAGCTTAGGCCCCGTGCCTGATTCTGCAAATCCTTCTTGTTCCTTCATGCAGATGATGCCCATCGAACAGCGACGATGTAAAGTACACTTGACACGCGCCATTCCACCGCGTATGTAAAGGATACTTTACAAACCCCGTACCCCGGAGATCCCCATGACCGAACAGAGCCCGATGCGCCGTTTTCGCATCACAGTCATCCTGTCCGCCGGCATTTATGTGACAACATCGTTCGCACTTGCCTGGGCCCAGGACAATTCCGCCCTGTCCCCCCTTTCCCTGTTCATGCTGTCCATTCTGCCGGTTCTTGCACTCCTGAAAGTGTTTCAGGCCTATTGGAACATGGTGCGCCAGCTGGATGAATATCTGCGCCTGCTGCATACCCGGTCCATCCTGATGGCCTCCGCGGCAATATTGCTGATCATCACGGTCTGGGGCTATCTTGAAATTTCCACCGACGTGCCGCGTCTGCCCATCTATTACCTTTTGCCGGTTTTCATGATTGTGTTTGCCATCTCCATCCGGTTCCTCAAATCACACCTCGACGGAACGACACGTTGAAGAACCGGGTACGCGAACTGCGCCAGGCCCGCGGCTGGTCCCAGAGTGAGCTCGGACGGCGCCTGTCCGTCTCCCGCCAATCGGTGATTGCCATCGAAACGGGCAGATATGACCCGTCCCTGCCCCTGGCCTTCCGCATGGCCCGGCTGTTCGAATGCCGGATCGAAGACATTTTTCACCCCGATCCCGAACCTGCCCCCTGACGGCCCGCCTCCGGGTACACAAAACGATCATGCACCATTTGCACTTTTGAAACACCCGCAGGCGTAAAATTGCCCCATGACCGACATCCACATGCACGCCGCCAGTGATCTTGCCGAACAGTTTCAGGACTGGCTTGAAGAATGCGCCAGCGTCCGGCGCCTGTCGGACAAGACCATTTCCGCCTACCGGCGCGACGTGGCCCAGTTCATCGCCTTCCTCGCCCGGCATCTGGGTGCCAGCGTCACCCTGTCCCACCTGCAAACCCTCCGGCCCGCCGACATACGCGCCTTTCTGGCCTTCCGACGCTCCGGCAGCGTGGGCACCCGCTCCCTGGCGCGTCAATTGTCCGCCCTGCGCAATTTCTTTTCCCGCCTCCACCGCCTGAACCTCATGGACAACCGGGCACTGGAAATCGTACGCAGCCCCAGGATCCCGCGTCCCCTGCCCCACGCCCTCACCCCGACCGAAGCACGCAATTCCCTTGAAACGGCCGGAGAGATGGACGAGCGCCCCTGGGTGGCTGCCCGGGACATGGCTGTCCTGTCCCTGTGCTACGGCTGCGGCCTGCGGATCTCGGAAGCCCTTTCCCTGTCCGTTTCAGATATTGATACCGACATGCTGCGTATCACCGGCAAGGGAAACAGGACCCGCATGGTGCCCCTGCTCCCCGTGGTGCGCAGATATGTGGATACCTACCGGCAGACCTGCCCCTTTGCCCTGCTTCCCGGCCAGCCCATGTTTCGCGGCGTGCGCGGCGGCCCCCTTTCGCCACGCCTGATCCAGAAACGCATGGAACAGGTACGCGCCGCCCTCGGCCTGCCCCCATCCGCCTCCCCCCATGCCCTGCGCCACTCCTTTGCCACCCACCTGCTGGGCAATGGCGGTGATCTGCGCACCATTCAGGATCTGCTCGGCCACGCCTCCCTGTCCAGCACCCAGATTTACACCCGCATCGACACGACGCAGCTGCTGCAAGCCTACAATAAGGCCCATCCCCGCGCCTGACCATTGGCGGCACGCACCAAGGAAAGCCGGAGAAAGCCGACACCGGGCCCGAAGACGCCAGACTGTACAGACAGGCACTTTTCTGCCAACCTGTCCCGGCATCCGGTGCAGACGGCTCCGCCACCGGGCGCAGGGCCCCATTGGCCAGTCCTTGCACCTGGCAGACCCGTTTCCCGTCAACCTGTTCCGGAACCATCCCGTGACCACGCTTTCCACCACCACCCGCCCCAATCATCTTGTCTGGGGGTATCTGATCGGTGCCCTCGGGGCGGCCCTGTTTGCCACAAAGGGCATCGTGATCAAGCTGGCCCTGCTTGAACATATCGGCCCTGTCACCACCCTTACATGGCGCATGATCATCGCCGTTCCCTTTTTCGCCGTTATCGGCTGGATGGGATGGCGCAGTCGCCTGAAGCGCAACCCCGATTTCACGGTGCCTCTTCCCCTTGTTCTCAAATCCATGGCCGTGGGCAGTCTGGGCTATTACGCCGCCTCTTACCTTGACTTTTCCGGCCTGCGCTACATCACCGCCCAACTGGATCGCCTGATCCTGATGACCTACCCGATCTTCGTGGTTATCATCGGCGCGCTGATGGACAGAAAACCCCTGTCCAGGGGCACCGTGGCCGCCCTGTTTCTCTCCTATTTCGGACTGGCTCTGATCTTCTGGCGCGACATCTCCCTGACCGGGTCCGATGTTGTCCTGGGCTCCCTTCTCGTGCTCGGAGCCGCCCTGACCTATGCCTTCTACCAGATCCTGGCCAAGCCCCTGATCGACGTCATGGGGGCCCGCCTGTTTACCTCCATCGCCATGAGCGCCGCCGGCATCGTGGTCGTGGCCCAGTTTGCGCTGACCCGCTCCCTTTCGGACCTGGTTCTGCCCCCCTACCCCATGGCCCTCATGCTCGCCATCGGCACCATATCCACCGTGCTGCCCGCCTATCTGATCGCCATCGGCATCGGCATGATCGGGCCCGGGCCAACCGCCGTCATCGGCAACATATCTCCCCTGGTCACCATTGTCCTTGCGGTAACGGTGCTGGGAGAAACCTTCACGCTCTGGCATGCCCTGGGCGCCGCCATCACCCTGACCGGAGTGTTCGTCTTCACGCGCCTGCGCGCCCCCGTTCCGCCCCCGGCTGCCCCCGAATCCTGATCCCGCCCAATTCCCTGCCCAAACCAGAAAAAGGCAGGTATTCACTCC
>JALWTJ010000483.1 GCA_027082895.1 Hyphomicrobiales bacterium
CCTGGGAACAACGGTCGGTTTCCTTGGCGGCCTGTCCCGTGATTTTTTCGGCGACATGCTGCGCGACGCCCTGAAGGAAAGCCGGGTGGATGCAAAAACCGCCATCCTTTCGGACCGGCCCACCACCCTTGCCTTCGTTACACTCGAGCATGGGCAGCCCCGCTATGCCTTCATGGACGAGGGATCGGCAGCCCGCATGATTTCCATTCAGGATCTGCCCGACCTGCCGCAGGTGCCAGACGCTTTGCATTTCGGCTCCATTTCCCTGATCGGTGAGCCGGGTGCCGTTACCCTTGAGCATCTGGCGGCAAGCATGCGGGAAAAGGCGGTGATTTCCATTGACCCCAATATCCGTCCCACCCTGGTTGCGGATCGCGATGCCTATCTGGAGCGTCTCAATCGCATGATCGGCATGGCCGACATTATCAAGATCAGCGATGAAGACATGGAATGGATGCTCCCGGGTACCGAGCCGACAGAAATCGTGCGCCAATGGCTGGACGCCGGAACGGCACTGGTGGTGCTGACCCGTGGCGGGGAGGGGGCCCTTGCCTTTACGGATCGTTTCGAGGTCTTTCAGCCCGTTCACGAAGTGGCGGTAGCCGATACGGTGGGGGCCGGGGACACGTTTACCGCCGGACTGCTGTCCGATCTGGACCATGGGGGATTGCTGACACGGGACGGCCTGCACGCCCTTGACAAGGAGCAGGTTGCCCGCGCCATGGATGTGGCGGCAAAGGCCGCCGCCATCACCGTTTCCCGTTCCGGTGCCAACCCGCCATGGGAGCACGAACTGGCCCTGAACCGCGAACGGCCCCGGGACTACAAATTGTAGGAGGTGGCAGCATGGGCAACCGGCGTCAGGCCTCGATCCGCTTGCCGTTTGATGCGTCGAAAAGGTGGATGTGCTTGGGGTCGAACCGGGCCATGATCTTTTCGCCGCCCTCGAACGCGTGAATGCCGCCAAGACGCACAACAAGAGCTTCCGCGCTGTTGGCCAGTTCCGCATGAACAAGGGAATCCGCGCCCAGTTGCTCCACCACACTGACCGTCAGTTCAACACCATTCCTGCCGGAAGCCACCATGTCGATATGTTCGGGCCGCGCCCCGAAGGTGACCTTTTGTCCCGCCCGTTCCGCAATGGGCTTGGCAAGCTTGACGCTGCCCCCGCCCGGCAGAAGCACATGGGCGCCCTTGTCATCAAGCGTAGCCGGAACAAGGTTCATGGAGGGCGAGCCGATGAAGCCGGCAACGAATGTGGTCATGGGGGTTTCGTAAAGGTCGATCGGGGTGCCCACCTGCTCCACCACCCCGCCATTGAGCACCGCCAGCCGGTGCCCCAGCGTCATTGCCTCCACCTGGTCATGGGTGACATAGACGCTGGTAATGCCCAGGTCCTTTTGCAGCTTCTTGATCTCGAGTCGCATCTGCACGCGCAGCTTGGCATCAAGGTTGGACAGGGGCTCGTCAAACAGGAACACCGCCGGCTCGCGAACGATGGCCCGTCCCATGGCCACCCGCTGGCGCTGGCCGCCTGAAAGCTGGCGTGGCGAGCGGTCCAGATAGGGGCCGATCTCAAGGATTTCGGCGGCCCGCTGCACCCGGCGTTCAATCTCGTCCCTGGAAAGTTTCTTGATTTTCAGCCCGTAGGCCATGTTCTGATAGACGCTCATATGGGGATAAAGCGCATAATTCTGGAACACCATGGCGATGTCCCTCTCCGAGGGTTCCAGCTTGTTGACCACCTTGCCCCCGATCAGTACTTCCCCCGAAGTGATGCTTTCCAGTCCGGCAATCATGCGCAGCAGGGTGGATTTTCCGCACCCGCTCGGCCCAACGATAACGACGAATTCCCCGTCCTTGATCGTCCAGTTCACCCCCTTGATAACTTCCGTTTTTCCGTAGGATTTCCGCAAGTCCTTGAGAATTATCTCGGCCATGATGCTATCGTTCCGTTTTTCAAAATTTACTTGTCGGTTTCCGTCAGGCCCTGCACGAACATCTTCTGCATGCTCAGCACGACAACGATCGGGGGCAGCATGGCCAGAAGGGAAGTCATCATGATCAGGTGCCAGTCCGGCGAGGCTTCCGCTGATTCGAGCATCTGCTTGACGCTCATGACCACCGTGAACATAGAGGCATCCGTGGTGATCAGCAGCGGCCACAGATACTGGTTCCAGCCATAGATGAACAGGATGACGAACAGGGCGGCGATATTGGTGCGCGACAGCGGGATCAGAATATCCCAGAAAAAGCGCATTGGCCCCGCGCCATCCACCCGCGCTGCTTCCAGCATTTCATCGGGCACGGTCAGAAAGACCTGCCGGAACATGAAGGTGGCCGTCGCCGAGGCAATCAGGGGGATGCTCAGGCCCCAGTAGGAGTTGAGCATGCCCAGATCGGCCACGACCGCAAAGGTGGGCAGGATACGCACTTCCACCGGCAGCATCAGGGTGAGAAAGATCATCCAGAAGAACATCATGCGGAAGGGGAACTTGAAATAGACGATGGCAAAGGCCGACAACAGGGAAATGACGATCTTGCCGACGGCAATCATCAGAGCCACGATCAGGGAGTTCAGCATCATCATGCCCACAGGGGTGGCCGCTGCTCCCACGCCCTTGAACAGGGTAGTCTGCAGGTTGTTGAAGAACTGGTCCCCCGGCAGCAGGGGCAGGGGAACCTGGGTCATGCGCACCGCATCATGGGTGGAGGCAACGAACGTGATCCAGATGGGAAAGGCAACGATGCCGATACCCACGATCAGCGTCAGATGGGCCAGAAACGTGATGAAGGGTCGGTTTTCGATCATGCGTATTCCACCTTTTTCTCGATATAGCGGAACTGGATCACGGTCAGGGCAATCACGATCACCATCAGGACCACCGACTGGGCGGCAGAACCGCCAAGATCAAGGCCGATGAAACCGTCATTGAACACCTTGTAGACGAGAATTTCCGTCGCCTTGGCCGGTCCCCCTTGCGTGACCGCGTGAATGATGCCGAACGTATCAAAGAAGGCGTAAACCACGTTGACCACCAGCAGGAAGAAGGTGGTGGG
>JALWTJ010000484.1 GCA_027082895.1 Hyphomicrobiales bacterium
CCCCATCTTGCGCATGTCCTGTTCGTGGTGCATGGCGTGAATGACCGCCCCGGCCCCCAGGAACAGCAGCGCCTTGAAAAAGGCATGGGTAAACAGATGGAAGATGCCGGCCGAATAGGCCCCTGCCCCCAGTGCCACGAACATGTAGCCCAGCTGGGACATGGTGGAATAGGCAATCACCCGCTTGATGTCATTCTGCACCAGCCCGATGGTTGCGGCAAAGAACGCGGTGATGGCCCCGATATAAAGCACCACGGTCAGGGCCGTCGGTGAGGCCTCGAACAGAGGCGACAGCCGCGCCACCATGAACACGCCCGCCGTCACCATGGTTGCTGCATGAATAAGGGCGGAAACAGGCGTGGGGCCTTCCATGGCATCAGGCAGCCAGGTGTGCAGAAGGAACTGGGCCGATTTGCCCATGGCCCCCATGAACAGCAGCAGGCAGATGACGGTCATGGTATCCCAATTGCCCCACAGGAAATGGAAGCTCGTCCCCTTTACCCCCTCCACGGCGGCAAAGGCACCATCGAAATCCAGATGCCCCAACGCGACGAACGCAGCGAAAATGCCAAGGGCGAACCCGAAATCACCCACCCGGTTGACAATGAACGCCTTCATGGCTGCCGCATTGGCCGACGGCTTGTGGTACCAGAACCCGATCAGCAGATAGGAGGCCAGGCCCACCCCTTCCCAACCGAAGAACATCTGCACGAAATTGTCGGCGGTCACCAGCATCAACATGGCAAAGGTGAACAGGGACAGGTAGGAAAAGAACCGCTGCCGGGACGGGTCATCGGCCATGTAGCCAATGGAATAGATGTGGACCAGCGATGACACGGTGGTCACCACCACCAGCATGACAGCGGTCAGCGTATCCAGCCGCAGGGTCCAGCGAATATCCAGATCCCCCACATGGATCCAGCTGAAAAGATCCACCTTCACCGCATTGGCGAACAGGGCCGCTTCGCCATGGGCGGATGCCTCAGCCTCCCCGCCACCGCCAAAAAAGCCGGTCTGCAGGAAAATGATCCAGGAAAACAGCGCCGCAATCACCAGCAGCCCGGACGTGAGCCATTCGGAATTACGCGCCCCCAGCTGCCGCCCGAAAAGGCCCGCAGCCAGTGCCCCGATCAGGGGGAAAAAGACAATCGCCTGCAACATTGGCGTCAGCCCTTCATCATGTTGACATCGTCAACCGCGATCGAACCGCGGTTACGGAAGAAGATTACAAGAATGGCAAGGCCAATGGCGGCCTCGGCGGCGGCAACGGTGAGGATCAGCAGGGCAAACACCTGTCCGGCCAGATCATTGAGATGCGCGCTGAAACCGACAAGGTTGATATTGACCGCCAGCAGGATCAGTTCGATGGACATCAGGATGATGATGACGTTTTTCCTGTTAAGAAAAATGCCGAAAATCCCGAGCGTGAACATGATCGCGGCCAGGGCCAGAAAATGGCTCAAACCGATTACGGGTGTCATCATGCTGTTTCTCCACCAAAATCCGAATTTGCGTTCATAGCCCCTGCCCCGGCTTGACCTTGACCACCTCGACCGCCGTCTCCGGCCGACGTGCCACCTGTGCCGAAATGTCCTGACGCTTGACATTGGGTCGATGGTGCAGGGTCAGGACAATAGCCCCGATCATGGCAACCAGCAGCACCATCCCCGCGCCAAGGAACAGGAAAACATAACGGGTATAGAGCACTTCCCCCAGCGCCTGCGTGTTGGACACACCCGCGCCGAATGGCAGCACACTGCCCGCAGCAAGTTCGGGGGAAAGGAACTGGGAGCCGGCCACCATCAGCAATTCGACCAGCACGATGATACCGATCACCACGCCAACGGGCATGTATTGCAGGGCGCCCCGCTTCAGTTCGGCGAAATCCACATCCAGCATCATGACCACGAACAGGAACAGCACCATCACCGCCCCCACATAGACCACCACCAGGATCAGGGCGAGAAACTCGGCCCCCGCCAGCATGAAGATGCCGGCTGTATTCAGGAAGGTCAGGATCAGGAACAACACCGAATGCACCGGGTTGCGCGAGGAAATCACCATCAGCGCCGATGCAACGGCAATGAAGGCGAAGACATAAAAGAAGAATACGGGCAGGGTCATGTTTTCTTCCTCTTAGCGATAGGGCGCATCGGCTGCGATGTTGCGCGCAATCTCGCGTTCCCAGCGGTCGCCATTGGCCAGAAGGCGTTCCTTTGAAAAATAGAGTTCCTCACGGGTTTCCGTGGCAAACTCGAAATTGGGGCCTTCCACGATGGCATCAACCGGACAGGCCTCCTGGCAAAAGCCGCAATAGATGCATTTCACCATGTCGATATCGTAGCGCACCGTACGCCGCGTGCCGTCATTCTGGCGCGGTCCCGCCTCGATGGTGATGGCCTGCGCCGGGCAGATGGCTTCGCACAGCTTGCAGGCAATGCAGCGCTCCTCCCCGTTGGGATAGCGCCGCAGGGCATGCTCGCCGCGAAACCGGGGTGACACGGCCCCCTTTTCAAACGGATAATTGATGGTGGCCTTGGGCGCGAAAAAATAGCGCAGGGACAGGAAGAACGCGCCCACGAACTCGCGCAGCAACAGCGAATTGGCAAACTGGAAAAATCGGCTCATCAGGCAACCCCTCCATGCCAGCCCCAACCGGTAAACTGCAGAACGAACGCCACGATGAAGATCATGACGATGGAAATGGGCAGGAACACCTTCCAGCCCAGCCGCATCAACTGGTCGTAGCGGTAACGCGGCACGAAAGCCTTGACCATGGCAAACATGAAGAACACGGCCAGCGCCTTCAGGGTGAACCAGACCACGCCGGGGATCCATGTCAGGAACGGCACGTCCAGCGGTGCCGCCCACCCGCCAAGAAACAGGATGGTGGTCAGGGAGCACATGAGCATGATCGCCATGTATTCGGCCAGCATGAACATCATGTAGGGGGTGGAGCCATATTCGACCATGAACCCGGCCACCAGCTCGCTTTCTGCTTCAGGAAGATCGAACGGGGGCCGGTTGGTCTCGGCCAGTGCCG
>JALWTJ010000485.1 GCA_027082895.1 Hyphomicrobiales bacterium
TTTCTTGCCGGACCAGACCGGTTGCAGACCAGCCCCGGCCCCGATGGCGCCGACACTTACCGCTACGATCCGGCGGACCCGACCCCCAACATTGGCGGTGCCATCTTCGCCTTCAGCGGTGCAGGTCCGCGCTCCAACAACGCCCTGGAAGCCCGCCCGGACGTGCGCACCTATACCAGCGACGTGTTGGAAAATGAACTCACCATCATCGGCAACCCGGAAGTTGACCTGTTTGTCCGCTCCAGCCTGGCCCACACGGATTTCTTCGTCCGCCTGTGCGACGTCTCCCCCAAGGGGATATCCACCAACATCTGCGACGGCATCCTGCGCCTGACGCCGGAAAATCAGCCGGGCCTCACCGAGGAAGTCACCGCAATCACCATCACCATGCACGCCTGCGCCCATGCCTTTGGCCCGGGGCACCGCATCCGCCTGCAGGTTTCAAGTGGCGCCCATCCCCGCTATGCGCGCAACCTGGGCACCGGCGACGCCATCGGTACGGCAACCGGCATGCGCGCTGCCGACCAGCAGATTTTCTCCGGCACGTCGCATCCGGCCTGCCTTCACCTGCCGCACGTCGAACTTGAGCGGACGTAGCAGCCCGCCCCTACTCGCCCTTCAATTCCCGCCGCCGCCGGTGCAGAATGGGCTCCGTATAGCCTGAAGGCTGCTCCGCCCCCTTCAGGGCCAGCTCCAGCGCCGCCTGAAAGGCAACCGAACTGTCAAAATGACCGGCCATGGGCCTGTAGAGCGGATCCCCTTCGTTCTGCTTGTCCACCACCGCCGCCATACGCTGGAAGCACGCTTCCACCTCATCCCGGCTGACCAGCCCGTGCAGCAGCCAGTTGGCAATATGCTGGGAGGAAATGCGCAAGGTGGCCCGGTCCTCCATCAGCCCCACATCGGAAATGTCCGGCACCTTGGAACACCCCACCCCCTGGTCGATCCAGCGCACCACATAGCCCAGAATGCCCTGGGCATTGTTTTCCAGTTCCCGGGTGATCTCGTCCCGGCTCAGGCTGTGCGGATCAATGACGGAAAGGGAAAACAGCACGTCAAGCCCCGGGGTCGCCTCGTTATGCCGCCGCTTTTGCGCCTCCAGCACATCCACTTCGTGATAATGCAGCGCATGCAGGGTCGCTGCCGTCGGCGAAGGCACCCATGCACAGTTGGCCCCCTGGTTGGGATGGGCCGCCTTGGTGGCCATCATCTCCGCCATGTTGTCAGGCATGGCCCACATGCCCTTGCCGATCTGCGCCGTGCCCGCCAGCCCGCAATCCAGCCCGATCAGCACATTGCGATCCTCATAGGCCTCGATCCATGGTTCCGCCTTGATGTCCGCCTTGCGCGGCACCGGACCCGCCCGAAGGCTGGTATGAATCTCATCCCCCGTCCGGTCGAGAAACCCGGTATTGATGAAGAACAAGCGGTCCCGCGCCTCAAGGATACACGCCTTCAGATTGGCCGAAGTGCGCCGTTCCTCGTCCATGATCCCGATCCGGATCACGTTCGGATCAAGCCCCAGCATCTGTTCCACCGCCCCGAACAGATCGCAGGACAGGCGCACTTCCTCCGGCCCGTGCATCTTGGGTTTCACGATATAGATGAACCCCTTGTCGCTGTTGCGCGGCCCCGTGGTCTTTTTCAGATCATGCAGGGCACAAAGGGACGTTACCGCCGCATCAACGATCCCTTCCCCCGCTTCCCGGCCCGTGCTGTCCAGCACCATGTCGGTGGTCATCAGGTGGCCCACATTGCGCACCAGTTGCAGGGCACGCCCCTTCAAGACCAGCGCGCTGCCATCCGGCGCCACGAACTGGCGATCCCCATTCAGGGAACGCTCGATGCGCTTGCCTCCCTTTTCAAAACTCTCCGAAAGGTCGCCCTTCATCAGGCCCAGCCAGTTGCGATAGACCCCCACCTTTTCCGCCGCATCCACTGCCGCAACGCTGTCCTCGCAATCCTGAATGGTGCTCATGGCACTTTCCACCTGAACATCCATCAACCCCGCCGGATGGGTTGCCCCGATGGGACTTTCCCGGTCGATGACCAGTTCCATGTGCAACCCGTGATGGCGCAACAGGATCCCCAGCCGTCCCCCGTCCACCCGATAACCGGCAAAGCAGCTGCCATCCTTCAGGGAAACGCTTCTGCCGTCTGCCGTTTCAAGACGCAGCACCGCCTGCCCGTCCCGGCGATCCACCTGATAGCCCGCAATATCCGCGTGAGAGGCCCCCTCCAGTTCAAAGGCCTGATCCAGATATTCCGCCGCCAGGGCAAAAACCGCCTTTCCCCGCTCCGGATTGTAAGCGGAGCCGGGTGCCAGTTCCCCCTCCCGGGCGATCACATCCGTTCCGTAAAGCGCATCGAACAAGCTGCCCCAGCGCGCATTGGCCGCATTCAGCGCATACCGGGCATTGGACACCGGCACCACCAGTTGCGGGCCACTGATCCGGGAAATTTCCGGATCCAGTTCCCGCGCTGTGATCGAAAAATCCTCCGGCTCGGGAACCACATAACCGATTTCCTCCAGAAAGCGCAGATAGCCTTCGGGATCTTCAGACACGCTGCCATGGGTCTTGTGCCAGTCGTCGATCTGGCTCTGCAAGCGATCACGTTTCGCCAGCAGTTCCCGGTTGCGTGGCCCGAAGGCCTCCACCAGACCGGCCAGCCCGTCCCAGAAATCCGCCGCAGCAATCCCGGTGCCCGGCAGAGCCTCCTTCTCGATGAAATCTGCCAGTTGAGAATCAATTTGTGCGCCTGCGTGCGAAACATATGTCATGCCTGTCTCCGTCCAGTTTCAGAGCGTCTGTTCACGTTGGTGACGCCCGCCCCCATTCATGTCCCGGTCCCGCTTTTCCGACCCGGCCCCGCTTTTCCGTCCCCTGACCCGCCATCGGCCCCCTCCCCGGCAGGCCGGAAAGGCAACGATGGGTCAGGCCAGCCTGCCCTTTAATGCAACACCGGCCACATAGGTTTCAAGGATGGATCTGTCATCGCCCAGTGTCTGCAACACGAACAACTGTTCGGGCAGGG
>JALWTJ010000486.1 GCA_027082895.1 Hyphomicrobiales bacterium
CGGCTGGAATAGCCCAGGACACCCGGCGTGAAGGTGTTGGACCAGGGCAGGGGAATTGCCGGCATGGCAATCATGTAGCCGATGGCCCAGATGATGGTCAGATAGAATGTCCACAGCCACCAGCGGGGCAGGGGCGTGTTCAGTTCCTTGATACCATCCCATTCATGGCCCGTTGTTTCGGTGCCGCTCAGTTCATCAATTTCGCGTTCACTCATTATTCTGGTCCTCGATCGGATAGGTATCGTCTTTAAGGGGAATCTGGGCCGCGTTTGCCGCCTTTTCCTTGGCGCCGGGCAGGAACATCATGGCGATGACCCCCACGAACACCGCGAACAGGTAGACAAGTCCCCAGCTGTCGGCGAGTTCACGAAAAATGTTGTAATCCATGTTCGCCCCCCTTACCGGAAATTCTTCTCGGGTTCGTAGGTCGAAAAGTCGACCAGCGTTCCCAGCATCTGAAGATAGGCGATCAGGGCATCCATTTCGGTGACCTCGCCCGGATTTCCGTCAAAGTCCTCGATCCGCACATTGTTGTAGCGCGACAGCAATCCGCTGGAATCCAGTTCCGGGTTGGCCTGGGCCTGAAGGTCCGCCTTTGCATTGTCGATCATGTCCTGGGTATAGGGCACACCCACGACCGCATTGGTCTCGAGCGCCTTGGTGATCAGGTCATTGTCGATCTGGCCGTATTCCAGCTTGGTATTGGCCATGAACGCATAGGTGGGCATCACCGACTCGGGAACCACCGAGCGGGGATCCGTCAGGTGACGTACATGCCATTCGCTCGAATAGCGGTTGCCCACCCGGGCCAGGTCCGGCCCGGTGCGCTTGGACCCCCACTGGAACGGATGGTCATACATGCTCTCCGCGGCCAGCGAATAATGGCCGAAACGCTCCACCTCGTCCTTGAACGGACGGATCATCTGGGAATGGCACAGATAGCACCCTTCCCGGATATAGATGTTGCGTCCGGCCAGCTCCAGCGGCGTGTAGGGGCGCATCCCCTCCACTTTTTCGATGGTGCTCTCGATGTAGAACAGCGGAGAAATTTCCACGATTCCGCCGATGGACACCACCAGCAGGGAGGCAACCATAAGCAGCGTGGCGTTGCGTTCGATAACGCCGTGTTTGTCAAGCAGTCCCATTGTCACGCTCCTTTATTCGGCAGGTTGGGTTTTGATCTGGTTGCTGCCCGGGATGGGTTGTTCGTCCCGGATCTTGCCGCGGATGGTCATCCACAGGTTGTAGGCCATGACCAGCCCGCCCGTGAGATAGAGCAGCCCGCCCAGCATCCTCAGGATGTAATAGGGCTTCATGGCAGCCACCGTGTCCGCGAACGACCAGACCAGGAAGCCCTGGGCATCATATTCACGCCACATCAGGCCCTGCGTGATGCCCGATACCCACATCACGGCCGCATAGATGACGATGCCGAGCGTGGCCAGCCAGAAGTGCCAGTTCACCATGCGGGTCGAGTACAGGCCCTGACGGTTCCACAGGCGCGGCACCATGTAATAGAGTGAGCCGAAGGTGATCATGCCGACCCAGCCCAGAGCACCCGAATGCACGTGGCCGATGGTCCAGTCGGTATAGTGGGACAGCCCGTTGACCGCCTTGATGGCCATGACCGGCCCTTCGAAGGTGGACATGCCGTAAAAGGCCACGGCAATCACCATCATGCGCACGATCGGGTCGGTACGCATCTTGTCCCAGGCCCCCGAAAGGGTCATCAGACCGTTGATCATGCCACCCCAGGAGGGCATCCACAGCATGACGGAGAAGGCCATGCCAAGGGTCTGCGCCCAGTCCGGCAGTGCCGTATAGTGCAGATGGTGGGGACCCGCCCAGATATAAAGGAAGATCAGTGCCCAGAAGTGGATGATCGACAGCCGGTAGGAGTAGATGGGCCGTTCCGCCTGCTTGGGCATGAAATAGTACATCATTCCCAGGAAACCGGCAGTCAGGAAGAAGCCCACCGCGTTATGGCCATACCACCATTGGGTCAGGGCATCCTGCACCCCGGCAAACAGGGAGTAGCTCTTGGAGCCCAGGAACGATACCGGCCAGGCCAGATTGTTCACGATATGCAGCATGGCAATGGTGATGATGAAGGCCAGGTAGAACCAGTTGGCCACATAGATATGGGGTTCCTTGCGCTTGAACAGGGTTCCCATGTACATCACCAGATAGGCCACCCATACGATGGTCAGCCACAGATCCGTGTACCATTCGGGTTCCGCATATTCACGCGACTGGGTAATGCCCAGCAGATAGCCCGTGGCCGCCAGCAGGATGAACAGCTGGTAGCCCCACAGGACGAACCAGGCCAGACCGCCACCGAAAAGGCGTGTCCGGCATGTCCGCTGCACCACATACATGGAGGTGGAAATCAGTGCTGATCCGCCAAAGGCAAAGATCACGGCCGAGGTGTGCAGCGGCCGCATGCGGCCGAAGGAAAACCAGGGTTCGATCTCGAGCTGCGGCCATGCCAGTTGCGAGGCAATGATGACCCCTTGCGTGAACCCGACAATGCCCCACATCATGGTCAGAATGGCGCCGACCTTGATCGGCCCGTCCATGTAGCTGTTCGGATCCACCGGTTCGGCCGGGGAAAACTGGACCCGCCTGAGCAGGATAACGGTGGCAATGCCCAACGAAAGCGCAATGAGCGCCATGTGAATGCGAAAAGCGCTGTCCTGTCCAAACGCGGACAGAAGGAGGGTGAAGAATGTACCCCCTCCCACAACGATTGTGCTGGTAAGATTTTTCATGTTCGTCCCTTGTCTGCAGACGGTTTCCGGCTGGATGAATGTGGGGCAGAATCGTTTATGCGCCCCAACGTGCGGCCATGCTGTGATGACCGGTACCCCAAAATAGTCAACTACACCAAGCAATGTCCCATGACTTGACATAAATCAAGGCGACGCTTCGCCTCAGCCAACAGATTTCGCTTCTGCTGCCTGGAAAGTGGCTTCCAGAGCGCATAGATTTGCCGGAGCAATCATGTCAACGGTTCAAATGCGTAAGTTCGA
>JALWTJ010000487.1 GCA_027082895.1 Hyphomicrobiales bacterium
ATCTGCGGGAGCCGGAAAATCTGCTGTTCAGCTATTTCGAGTATCACGGGGATGATTTTGAAGCGGACATGGCGCGCATGGCCGCCGACCCGGAAACCCGGCGCTGGTGGGACGTGTGCATCCCCTGTCAGATCCCTCTGGAGCCGCGCGGCGAGGGGGAACACTGGGCCATGATGGAGGAAGTTTTCCACCATGATTGAGCCCCTGGGGATTCCCCTGAACCAGAGCTGGCCCATGCCCGCAACACCCCTGCCCATTGTCATCTTCGGGGCCGGTTCCATCGTGAGCGATGCCCATCTGCCCGCCTATGCTGCCGCTGGTTTTTCCGTTCGCGGCATTTATGATCCCGACCGGGACAAGGCGCAGGCACTGGCACGGGAGCATAGGGTCACGGCCTATGCCAGCGCTGAAGAAGCGGCTGCCCAGACCGGGGTCGTCTTTGATCTGGCCACACCCCCCGCCGTTCACCGGGCAGTGCTGGAAATCCTCCCCGAAGGGGCGCCGGTCCTCATTCAGAAGCCCATGGGCAGCACCCTGGAACAGGCAACCGCAATCCTTGAAATCTGTCGCATGCGCAAGTTGAAGGCGGCGATCAATTTCCAGTTGCGTTTTGCTCCCATGATGCTGGCTCTTTCCGATGCCATCGGGCAGGGCCTTCTGGGTGAGGTGGTGGATTTTGATGCCTGGCTGGCGCTGGATACGCCCTGGGGACTGTGGGAGTTTCTCAAGGATCTGCCCCGGGTCGAGATCCTGCTGCATTCCATTCACTACCTGGATGTCATTCGCGCGATACTGGGCGATCCTGAAGGGGTCCACGCCCGCACCATGGGCTTTCCCGGCCAGCCCACTTCCAACACCCGCACGTCGGCTATTCTGGACTATGGGCAAAGGGTGCGCTGCGCCCTGTCCATCAACCACAATCATGCCTTCGGACGTCGTCATCAGGCCTGTGAATTCCGCATCTGCGGCACCCGGGGCGCCGCCTATCTGCAACTGGGGGTCAATCTGGATTATCCGCGCGGGGAGCCGGACATTCTGGAGTTGAACCTGGGGGATGGCTGGAAAAATGTCGCCCTTGAGGGGGCGTGGTTTACCGAAAGCTTTGCCTACAGGATGGCCCAGTTGCAACGTTTTGCCACCGGGGAGGAATCCACCCTTGTTTCCTCCGTCGAAGATGCCTGGCACACCATGGCCCTGGTCGAAGCGGCCTATCAGAGCAACGCCTCCCCGGCCACGCCCATTGCCCGGAAACCTGATTGAGGACAGCCCGTCATGCACACCCGCACCATGTATTTTCAGGACTATGAAATCGGCACGGGCCGCGAGAGCTTTGGCCGCACCATTACGGAAACCGATTTCGTCGTGCATGCCGGCCATACCGGGGATTTCTTCCCCCATCACATGGATGCCGAGTTCTGCAAGGCGCAGGAGTTCGGACAACGCATCGCCCATGGCACCATGGTGTTTGCCATAGGGGTCGGCCTGACCGCCCACGAGATCAACCCGGTGGCCTTTTCCTATGGCTATGAGCGGCTCCGTTTCGTGCGCCCGGTCCATATCGGGGACACTATTCGCTCCCGCACCACCATCGTGCGCAAGGAGGACGATCCCCGGCGCCTGGACCGGGGGCGGGTCTTTGAAAAGCTCGAAGTGCTCAACCAGCATGACCAGGTGGTGCTGGCGGCCGAGCATATCTACCTGGTGGAAAAGAAGGAGCAGCAATGATGCGGTCAATATTGCCGGGTCGGCGCGCATGACCAAAGGGTCCGGGGCAGCGGCGGGTCTGTCCGTGCGGCAAGAGATCGGAAACGGACAGCAGGGGAGGGGAACAGGCAATGGCTGACATCACCTTGCGCGGAATGACCTGGAACCATGCCCGCGGATATGATCCCATGGTGGCCACCGCCCGCATGTTTGCTCAGCGCCATCCCGGGGTGACCCTCATCTGGCACAAGCGCTCCCTGCAGGCCTTTGCCGATCGTCCGATTGCCGACATGGCGGGCGAATATGACCTGATGGTGATCGACCATCCCCATGTGGGAGAAGTGGCCCGCAGCGGCATGCTGCTGCCCCTTGACGGGCAGGGGAGGGATGCCGAACTGGTGGACCTGGCCGCCCATTCCGTTGGTGCCTCCCACCGCTCCTATGAGATGGACGGGCACCAGTGGGCCCTTGCCATCGACGCGGCCACTCCGGTTGCCGCATGGCGCCCCGACCTGCTGGAAGAGGCGCCCCGCCGCTGGTCGCAGGTGCTGGACCTGGCCCGAAAGAACAAGGTGGCCTTCGCCCTTGTTCCCATCAATGCGTTCATGACCTTCATGGGCATGGCCCGCAATCTGGACATGCCCCTTGCCGGGCAGGATTTTATCGCCCCCGAACACGGCCGGCAGGTGCTCGAACTGCTGCGCGAAATCGTGGCCCTGATGGATCCGTGCTGCCTTGAATGCGACCCCATCGGCATTTTCGACTGGATGGGCAACACCGCTGACGCCCCCGCCTATTCCCCGTTCGGTTACGGCTATACCAACTACAGCCGGGAAGGTTATTGCGCCCATCCCCTGAACTTTTGCGATGCGCCGGGTATCGAAAGGGAGGATCCCTCCGGCACGGTTCTGGGGGGGACCGGTATTGCCATATCCTCCGCCTGCTCCTATCCTGATCTGGCCCTGGATTATGCGTTCTGGATTGCGGGCGCTTCCTGCCAGAAAGGTCTGTTTTTCGACCATGGCGGCCAGCCCGCCCACGCGGCTGCCTGGCAGTCCGATCGTTGCAATGCTCTGACGCGGAACTTCTTTTTCAACACGCGCCGGACCCTGGACACATCCTGGGTACGGCCCCGTTATGCCGGTTACATGGAGTTTCAGGCCCGGGCCGGCGATCTCGTGCACGCCTGTCTTGCCGGAACCCAAGGGATCGGCAAGACCCTGCAATTGCTCAAATATGCCTATCAGGAGAGTCGCAAATGAAGGTGCTGGATCCCGAACAACGGCCCCTGCATGGCCTCAA
>JALWTJ010000488.1 GCA_027082895.1 Hyphomicrobiales bacterium
CTGAACACCATCGTAACACCCGCAGCAAGGTTGCAGAACCGGTTGCGGGTGTTGCTGATTTGGTCTCCGTGAAAGACACTTCCGGATCAATCGGAAGAGAGCGGCCTCACCCCCGCAAGGCCTGCCCGTTCCCGTCGAAATAGTGCAGCTTGTCCTCGGCCAGCAACAGTCCCGTGGTGCGGCCCGTTTCAAAATCCGCCGCCCCGTCGGTGCGCACGGTCACTTTTCCTGCTCCGCCGCAATCCACGATCAGGAACGTGTCTGCCCCCAGATATTCGACAATGTCGATCACTCCCGTCATCTGGCCGTTTTCCGGCGCAACCGGGGTGATGGCCTCCGGGCGGATGCCGATCTGGCAGATGGCACCAAGGTCCGGATCGGGCAGGCTGCCCGCCCCTTCCAGATCAAGCATGCCTTTTGATCGGGTGCAGGCAAGAATGTTCATCTTCGGGCTGCCGATGAACTGGGCCACGAACAGGTTTCCCGGATGGTTGTACAACTCCTTGGGCGTGCCGATCTGCTCGATGAGCCCGTCATGAAGAACCACGATTCGGTCGGCAAGGGTCATGGCCTCCACCTGATCGTGGGTCACATAGATCATGGTGGATTTCAGGGTCTGACTGAGCTTTGCTATTTCGTAGCGCATTTCCACCCGTAGCGCCGCATCCAGGTTGGACAGGGGTTCATCGAACAGAAAGGCGGTTGGATTGCGCACGATGGCCCGGCCGATGGCAACCCGCTGCCGCTGCCCGCCCGAAAGATCCTTTGGCCGCCGGTCCAGATAGGATTCAAGGCGCAGGGCCCTTGCCGCTTCTTCAACCGCCCTGTCGATTTCCGCCTTTGGGCGGCCGGCAGTCTTCAGCCCGAACCCCACATTTTCCCGCACCGACATGTGCGGATAAAGGGCATAGGACTGGAACACCATGGCCAGGCCGCGCTTGGCGGGGGGCTCGGCGGTCACATCTTCGCCATCAATCAGGATCTGGCCGCGGCTGGTTTCCTCCAGCCCGGCAATCATGCGCAGTAGCGTGGATTTTCCGCATCCCGACGGTCCCACGAAGATGATGAATTCCCCTTCTTCCACTGCCAGGTCGATTCCCTTGATTACCTGAACGTCTCCGAACCATTTTTCAACGGCTTTCAGTTCGATGGCTCCCATGTTCAACCTGCCTTTCTGTGACGGTTCGGCGACGCCCATGCCAGCCAGATGGCCGCCGTCCAGGTAAAATCCATCCCCCCCGCCGGTTGCCCGTCCATGGGGTTGAAATATTCGGCAAACCCGGATTTTTCGATCAGGCTGGCCGTGGAGGTGCGCAAGGCCTCCGCTTCCCCGTGGTGGCCCATTTCCTCAAGTCCCATGCCGATCAGGGTATTGATCATGCCCCAGGTGGGGCCGCGCCAGTAGCGGAACGCCTCGAAGCGCGGCGAGGCGGGATCATGACTGGGAAAGGCAAACGGCACCGCCGCCGTTATGCGGCGGAATTCGGCCATGGCCTGCGGGTTCTCGATGCCCCCATACCAGTTGAGAAAGGAGGCCGAGGACATGCTGCCGGCAAAATTGCCGGTCCGGATGTTCAAGGCGTCATACCCGTTCAGTTGCGGGTTCCACAGCCGGGGAAGGGCCGCTTCCTGAATGCGGATCCACCCCTCGATTTCCCCGCTGTCTTCCCCCAGTTCCTCTGCCAGCGCCATCAAATCCCGGTTAGCGCGCAAAAGGATGAAGCTCATGCCGGGATCGGCCACCCGGAAGGGGCCGTTCCGTGTCAGTTCCTCCTCGTCCCATCCGCAGGCACGCCCCGCCGCAACAATGGCCATGAAACGATCGTAATCCTCCTTGGAGGGGCGCATGTGCGGGTCCACATGGCTGGTATCGTTGCGGGAATAGGTCCCCACCCCGCTGGTGTCCACGTTGGCCATGGCCTCGTCCCATTCCGGCGCATTGTCGCGCCCGCTTTCCCAGGGGTGGTTGACCACGATCAGCCCGTCTTCATTGCGGTGCCGCCAGAACCAGCGGTGCCAGCGCAGCAGGCGGGGAAACAGTTTTTCCACGCGGGAGCGCCCGCTTGCCGGGTCGGACGCATAGATGGCCCGGGTGAAGGTGGCCGCCACCGGAGGCTGGGAAATGCCTGAGGTGGGCGGAACCGTTTTGGTGCCCCATTCCCGGGGGCCGGGGAAATAGCCCGCGCTCTCCCGGTGAAAGATGATGTGGGGCACCATGCCGTTGTCCCATTGCCCGGAAAACAGGGTTTCCAGTTCCACCCATGCCCGGTTCACGTCAAAGGTGGCAAAGCCAAGTGCGGCAAAGGCGCTGTCCCAGTTCCATTGATAGGGATAAAGGCCATTGGTGGGCAGGGTATAGGTTCCCTGATCGTTGCCGTGCATGGTGGCACGGGCTTTCTGGTCGATGGTGAGTGACACGTTTGAACTACCCTTTTACGCTGCCTGCGGTGAGGCCCTTGGTCATGAATTTTTCCAGCGCCAGGAAAATGAGCATGATCGGTATGGTGGCGATCACGGACCCCGCCATCAGGTGCTGACGGGGGATTTCCGACGAGTTGAGCATGGCCACGCCCCGGGTCAGGGTGAACTTGCTCGGATCATCCAGCAGCATGAATGCCAGCAGGAATTCGTTCCATCCGATCATGAACACATAAAGGGAAACCGAGGCGATGGCCGGCAGGCTGAGCGGCAGGGTGATTGTCCAGATCACCTTGAGCCGGCTCAGCCCGTCCATCAGTCCTGCCTCTTCGATTTCTGCCGGCAGCCCGCGAAAATAGCCCTGCAGCATGTAAAGGGCCACCGGAATGGTGGTCACCGGATAGATGAGCAGGATGCCGATAATGGAGTTGCGCAGGTTGGTGGCGGAAAAGGCGATATAGATCGGCAGCGCCAGCACGATCATGGGCACCATGTAGATCAGAAGGATCGAGCGCGACATGATCGCCTGTCCCCTGAAGCGCAGCCGCGCCACCGCATAGGCGCCCGGAACGCTGAAAATCAG
>JALWTJ010000489.1 GCA_027082895.1 Hyphomicrobiales bacterium
GCCGAGGGGCTGGTGCATCCCACGGTGGCACGGGTCCGCGCGGCCGTCGAGGCCGGCAAGGCGCCGGGCAAGTATGTTTCTTCCATCGCAGCCGGTGCCGCCGAACTGTTTCAGGGAATCGGCGTCGCGCTGGCCCGGGACGGCACCACCGACATGGCCATGGCCTTTCTGAGACTGGGGCTCTATCTGGACCCTGCCGCTGATGCCACCTCCCTGACCATCGCCCAATTGCTCGAATCCGCGGAACGCTACGAGGCCGCCAATGACATCTATCGCGCCATAAGTCCGGATTCGGCGTTTTACGGGGAGGCGCTGGTCCGTTCGGCCGAAAACCTTGATTCCATGGGCGATCGGCCCGAGGCCATTCGCCGCCTGCGCAACATCATTTCCGTTGATCCGCAAAATCTGGTGGCCATCACGTCCCTTGGCAACCTGCTGCGCCTTGACGAACAGTTTGCCGCCGCCGCCAAGGTCTATACCAGCGCCATAAGGATCGTGGGGGGTACCCATCCCCGCGACTGGCGTTATTTCTACCTGCGCGGCATCGCCAACGAGCAGCGCGGGGCCTGGGACGAGGCCGAGGCCGATTTTCTCAAGGCCCTCGATCTCAATCCCACCCAGCCCCAGGTGCTCAACTATCTGGGGTATTCCTGGGTCGACAAGGGCATCCACCTGCAGCGGGCCCTGGGCATGATCGAACAGGCCGTGCGATCCAATCCCAGCGATGGTTACATCGTGGATTCCCTGGGCTGGGCCATGTTCCGCCTCAAGAAGTATGACGAGGCGGTGCGCGTGCTGGAGCGGGCGGTGCAGCTCAACCCCAACGATCCGGAAATCAACGATCATCTGGGGGATGCCTATTGGCGTGTCGGCCGCAAGACGGAGGCCCGCTTCCAGTGGAACATTGCCTCCTCGGTCGATGAGGATGGCAAGGTCATCCAGCGGGTACGTCCCAAGCTGGAAAACGGATTGCCGGAACCGGACGACACCCCCGCCGCAACGGATGCCAGGGATGCGGCCTGATCTTCTGGCCGTCTGTGCCCGGCACCCATGATGGATGATGCAACAGGTGGGGCAGATGTGGCTGGCGCCGACATTGGCCTCGCCCCGGCCAAGATCAATCTGAACCTTCATGTGCTCGGACGGCGCCCGGACGGGTTTCACCGCCTGCAAAGCCTTGTCGTGTTTGCCCGTTTGGGGGACCGGGTGAGCATTCGCCCTGCTGCGGGGCCGGATGACCGTCTGGTTCTCGCCGGCCCCTTTGCCCCGGTGCTGGCCGAACAGGCACAGGGGGACAACAATCTGGTCATGGCTGCCCTGTCCCGTTTCCGGGAGAAATTTCCTGATGCCTTGCCCCATCCCCTGACCCTGGAACTGGAAAAGAATCTTCCCGTTGCCGCGGGAATGGGGGGCGGTTCAGCGGATGCGGCGGCTGCCCTGCGCCTTCTGGCCCGGATGTCCCGGCATCCGGTCCAACCCGATGATCTGATGGCCCTTGCCGCTTCCCTGGGCTCGGACGTGCCGGTGTGCCTGAACGCCCGTGCGGCCCTGATGGAGGGAACCGGCACGCGGCTGTCACCTGCGCCCCCCTTGCCCCCGTTCGCCCTTGTTCTGGCCAATCCGGGAAAGGGCCTGTCCACCGCCCGCGTGTTCGATGGCCTTGCACGAAGAGACAATCCACCCTTTGCCTTTCCCGAAAGGGGGGTTGCCCGCCTTGAAAGGCTGGCAGACTGGTTGCGCACCACGCGCAACGACCTTGAGCCGCCCGCCATCGCATTGTTACCGGAAACGGGGGAAGGCCTTGCCCATATGCGCCGTCTTCCCGGCAGCGCTTTTGCCGCCATGTCCGGGTCGGGCGCCACCCTGTTCGCCCTGTTTGCAAACCTTGAAGCTGCCCGGCGCGCCGCCGAGCAGCTTCGCAAGGAGCTTCCCGGCTACTGGATTGCGGCAGCAGATATCCTGCCATGATCAATTCACTTTATGGCCATGCTTTGATCGCGAGGCGGCCAAATTCATTCTCTTTACTCAACGTCAACGTTAATCTTCCATTGTCGGGGCGCGGGCGATTTGGAAAGAATTTTCTGATGCGTACGCCCGCGCGTTTGTTTCGAGTTGGTGTAAGCAGAGTATGGGCGTTCCAGTATCGAGTTCCGGCGCCACCCGGAGGAAAGGAGTGGCGCGCCCGGCAGCGGGCACATGGCGCAGCCTTTTCAAGGCCGGCACCCTGACCCTGCTCACCGCCGCCAGCCTTCTGATGGACATCACCCACACCTCCCGCGCCGTTCTGGATCAGCAATATGTGGCCAGCGTTCCCGAACCGGTTGCCACCCTTGCCTTTGCCGGCACCGATCCGGTCATTACCGGGTCGGTCGACGCCATGTTCGCGGCAGTCTCCTTTTCCGGCCCCACCAGTTCCCTGAAGACGAACCGTCTGCGCGCCGATGTGGACCTGATGGAGTTTTCCCGTTCCTTTCTTGCCGAACGCCAGCGCATCGCGGCCCTGAACAATGGATCCAAGGGATCTTCCGATCCGGCAGCCCCGGTCCCGGGCACCCTGAGGGAGGTTGATTCTCCGCGCGCCGCTGCCGCCATCGACCCCGCCCTTGCTTCCGCCGCTCTTGCCGCCATTCAGGACGCCACCCCCACCAACCCGGATGTGCCCCAGCCCCTGTTCGCCTCCGAACGGCTGGCCTATTCGCGTCAGAATACGCCCACGACCGAAACGGTGGTCAACCGGTATTCGCAACGGGAGCGCTGGTGCATGGCTACCGCCGTTTATTTCGAAGCTCGGGGGGAAAGCTATCGCGGTCAGGTCGGGGTGGCCCAGGTGGTCATGAACCGGGTCAAGCACCGGCTTTATCCCAACACCATTTGTGGGGTGGTGTTCCAGAACCAGAGCTGGCGCAACCGCTGCCAGTTCTCCTTCGCCTGTGACGGCATCCCCGAAACGGTGACCGACCGGCGCGCCTGGGC
>JALWTJ010000490.1 GCA_027082895.1 Hyphomicrobiales bacterium
ATGGACCAGGATGCCGGGGGTTGGATCCCGGGCCGCGGTTCAACCGCAGCAGCCACTGCCCTTCAGCGTCACGGTGTTTCCGGAACAGCAGCTGCCGTCGGTATCACCCTGCAGCCATCCATCGATGACCTCCCGCGACGGGATGCCGCCGGCGTGGACCACTACGTCGTCGATCACCACCCCTGGCGTGGACATCACCCCGTAGCGCATGATCTCGCTGAGTTCCTCCACCTTTTCCAGGCGGGCCTCGATGCCCTTTTTACGGGCCTGCTCCTCGATCAGTTTCATGGTGGTCTTGCAGTTGGCACAGCCGGTGCCCAGTACCTTGATCGTTTTCATTGCCCGATCCTCCTGTTTCGATTCGTTTCGGGTCTCTTCCGGGAGGAAGATTACCGGGTGTCGGTGCTGCCGAGATAGGCGGCAGTGAAGTTGGCGTCCTGCAATGCCTCCACGATGGACTCTGGGGCTGCCTCACCTTCGACCCGGGCGACGTTTCGGGTCAGGTCGATGGTCACCCGGCCCGTGCCGGCAACGCCCTTGACCGCTTTTTTCGCGCGGATGATGCCGTTGGCGCAGCAGGCGCCATGCAGTTCGAATTCGGAAACCTTGCTCATTTTCTCCTCCAGGGTTGGGTCGTGTGTTTTACAACAGGACATTGAACAGGAACCCCACCACCAGGATGCCGCTGGAGACCACCCCCACGAAGGTAGCGATCAGGGGCAGCTTGAGCACCTTGCGCAGGATCAGGATCTCCGGCAGAGAGAGGGCGATGACGCTCATCATGAAGGCCAGGGTGGTTCCCAGGGCCGCCCCCTTGCCGATCAGGGCCTCCACCACCGGGATGATCCCCGCCGCATTGGTGTACATGGGCACCCCCATCACCACCGCGGCCGGGACGGACCACCAGACCTCCTTGCCCATGAAGGAGGCCATGAAATCCTGGGGCACGAAGCCGTGGATGGCGGCCCCGACGGCGATACCGGCCAGGATGTAGGGCCATACCTTGCCCACGATCTCCTTCACATGGTGCCAGCCGGCCCGGAAACGGGCCTCCCAGTCCATTTCGGCTGTGTCGACCGGGGCGGCGGTACCGGCATGGATCTCCCGCACCCAGTCCTGCAGATATTTCTCCATGCCCAGTTTGCCGATGATCAGGCCGGAGACGATGGCGATCAGCAGGCCCAGGCCCAGGTAGAGCGCGGCCACCTGCCAGCCGAACATCCCCAGCAGCAGGGCCAGGGCAATCTCGTTGACCATGGGGGCGGAGATCAGGAACGAGAAGGTGACCCCCAGCGGCACGCCGGCGGAGAGGAAGCCGATGAACAGGGGCACCGCCGAGCAGGAGCAGAAGGGGGTGACGATGCCCAGGGTGGCGGCCAGGGTGTTGCCGATACCCAGCTTTTTCCCGGACAGGAGGGCACGGGTCCGTTCCGGGGCGAAGAAGGTCTGAATGATGCCCATCAGAAACACGATCCCGGCCAGCAGCAGCAGCACCTTGGGGGTGTCGTAGAAGAAGAAGTGCAGTGCCTCCCCCAGGTGGCTGCTGCGGTCGTAGCCGGTCAGCGACAGGACGAAGTCCGCAAATTCAGGGAGCTGGAAATAGGTGGCAAACCAGAGGGGAACGGCCGCGCCGATCCCGACCAGCCACAGGGTGAGGCGACTGTTCGCCTTGCTGGCAATGGCTTCCACGGAAGGTTCGTTCATGGTGTCTCTCCGGAAAAAAGGTGCCCGGTTGTCAGGGCTGTCTGCTCAGAAGACGAACGAAGGGGAAAAAGGATGCAGGGTTCTCATCCCGGCGGATTTGTCACTCAAGCTATGGCTACAACTTTGTTCGCCACATCCCTGGGCCTCGCCCGTTCGGGGCTTGCGGGGCTTGTGCGCAGGATGGCTCCCGGCAATCCTGTCGCTCCAGAACGGCGCCCTGCGCTATCTGCCCGGTGCCAGGATCCGTGATCCACCATGAATAAGGCGGGGTACAGGGACACTCCCGGCCATAAGCAGACCAATTCGTCCCAGCGCTCAGCGAATCCCTGGATGGCGTTTACGTGCTCTTTACCGTGGTTATTGCTTTGACCCTCTAATCCCTGAACGGGAGGAAAGCCCGAGCGTTCTGACATGGAGAGTATGGGAGGGTGGTCTCGTGTGGGATCCCCCGGGGGTGTGCAGACCGGCACGAAACTTCCCGGCCTGCATGGCGGCGCCGTTACCGGTCATCAGGGCCTGGGCAGAGTTCGTTTCCGGAATGCCTGACAGAGCCCGTGGACCAAGCGCAGTTTTGAAGGCGCCCCTTCCCCCCCCGTATTGGGGAGGAGGGGCGAATTGGATTGGACTAAGCCCGCCTTATTCACGGTGGCGGCTGGCTCCTGAGACAATATATTGAAAAGTCTCGTAATTATCAATAATCATGTTTCACCCCGTGGGTGAGAGGCGCCAGCCTATCGCGGCCCTGGCTTGTTCTGGCACGCCTGGGCTTGCTCTTCGCTCAACCTGTAGAACAACTATAGGTTTCGCTCCAAAGCGGCGCCCAGACGCACCAGCCCGGCGCCAGCATCCGCGATCCACCATGAATAAGGCGGGCTAAGATACTGCTGCTCAGGATGCCGCTTCGGTCGCCGGCTGCTCTGGATAGACCAGCTCATCGGTATTGCGTGCCAACACCTCCCTGAGCCTCAGATCCAGGAACTTGCGGGCGGCCTGGAAGGACATGACCAGCAGCAGGATCAGGAACAGGCTGTAGCCGATGGCCCATGCGGTTTCGGTGCCGCCGATGGTGTAGGCGGCCCACTCGGGGATGGTGATGAAGTCGGTCAGGCCGTCGCCCAGGACAGCCGAGTCGATCTCCTCCTTGAAGAAGGTGTAGGGCAGGTAACCGATGTAGAACCCGGGCAGGGCGATCAGGGCGGTGGCGTAGCCCATCCCCAGGCGGGCATAGGTGCGGACCTCGCAGCCGATCATGAACACCGCGCCC
>JALWTJ010000491.1 GCA_027082895.1 Hyphomicrobiales bacterium
AAGTATCACCGCCCCCAGGCCAAACCCCACCACCGGTTTGCCCGCCCCAAGGAATTTCTTCGTCAGGCGCAGTTCGGCGGAAAAACTGGGCAGAAGGTGACCGCTGACAAGACCATACGGCCCCCCCGGCAAAAGGATCAGCCCGTCATAGACATCATCCTCCTGCGGCACGCTGCCCCCGACCGTGAACGGCCGCTGGTAATCAAAGCGGATATTGCGCCCCTCGAAATGGTCCTCCATCAGCCCGAGGAACTCGGCTTCCGTATGCTGAAGAACGCACACGTTCCGGATGGTAAATTCCGCCCGGGGCCGTCCGGCTTCTTCCTGCGCTGCGCCGTTCTGCTCGTCCATGTTCATTCCGCCGGCTCGTAGGCCATCATGATCGCGGTCGTGATGTCCCGCGGCGTGATGCCGGGCATCTCGATACCCAGATTTTCAACGATCCGTACAATTGCCGCCTCAAGGGACACCGCGTTCAGCTCCTTGCCCTTGAGCAGGGCTGCCATGTCATCCACCCCCAGCGGCGGCAGACAGGTAAAGTCCCCGGCAATCATCAGGTCGTCGATTTTACCGTCCCGCGCCAGAAGATTGATCCGGATCAGCCCGCCCGGCGCCTTGTGCGCACTTTCGGTCAGATGGGTGCCTGCGGAAATCTTGACCCCCATTTCCACGAATTTCCGGCCCTGCATGTAAGTCCATTCCGGATCTGCCAGCTGCGCCTCCGATTCCGCAATGGCCGCCAGCTCCCGCTCGTTCAGACTGTCCATTTCCGGCACAACATTCAGAACATCGGCACAATGGGAAAGAAACACGTCACGCAGCTTTTCCCGCGTTGGCACCTCTTCCAGTTCCTTGACCATGGTCGTCATGTAATCGGCCAGGGTCGTTCTCAGCTTGTCGCGAAATTTCTCGCTGGGCACCTTCAGACATCGGGACATGGTCTCCGTGTCGAAATCGAACATGAAACTGCCCACCATGACCGTGGCGTCCCCGATGCTGGCCGCCCCCGTTCCCCCGATCTTGCGTCCGTTTACGTGAATATCGTTGGCAGGACGGAACTGGGCCGGAATGCCAAATTCCCGATAGGTGCGCACCACCGGCTCGATGAACAGGGGATAAAGCTGATCCGCACGTTTGGGCGCCTTGTCTTTCGGAAAGATGAAATGGGTGAAATACTGATCCTTGTCCAGATAGACCGCTCCTCCGCCCACATGGCGGCGATAGATGGGAAGATCATGGGCCGTGCAGAATTCCTCGTCCACTTCCCGGTCCACCTGCTGGTGCATGCCCACGCACACATAAGGGGTCTGCGGACTGACCAGCAACAGGACCGGATCGGAATCCGCATCCATGGTTTCCGCCACCCCGTGAAAAACCGCCTGGGACCGGATGGCCGGAACCATTCCCAGATCCATTACCCGCATACGCATCATTTCCCCCCTTTGCCGATACCGGCCCTGATGAAACTCAATCGGCACAAAAAGTACCGCCAGGACCTGCTGGCAGGTCACCATGTCCATATCAGCTTTTGCTTATTTATACATTCCTTGTCAAACCCGGAACCCGTGCATGTTGCACCCGCCCCCGCACAGAAGTCGCGCGCAAAGGTTCAGCAAAGCAAAAGTTCAGACAGCACCGGTATCGATCACATAATCGGGCTGCCGGCTCTTGCCCGACACCAGCGATCCATTGACCAGGTCATTGCCCCGAACCCGCCGCTCGACCTCGTCCGCCCCGATACCATGTTCGGCCCAGCGCTCCCGCAACCGGCGTTCAAGCTCCGCTTCTTCGGCCTGCAACATGACCCCCACATCCAGCAAGGGGCCGGTATGCTGCCACGGATCGGCATCCAGCAGCACATAATTGCCCTCCACCAGCACGATGGGTGTCTGGCGCCGGATCAGGCGCCCCCCCGCCCGGGACAGTTCCAGTTCCCGGTCAAACACGGGAACCGCCACCGCCTCCTCGCGCTGCTCCCGGACCCGCCTGAGGGTTGCAAGGAACCCCCCCACATCAAATGTCTCGGGCGCCCCCTTGCGATGCAACAGATCCAGCTGGCTGAGCACCCGGTCATCATAATGAAAGCCGTCCATGGGCAGAATGACCGAACCGGAGGGAAGCCGTTGATTGATTCGTTCGCTCAACTGCGCGCAAAGAGTGGACTTGCCGACACCGGGCGGCCCGGCAATGCCGGCAATGATCCGCCCCCCGGCCCCCATTTCCACAAGCGTGTCCGCCAGTTCGTCAACAGTGATATTCCTGCCCATTGCTCCGCCACCACCTTGCCAGATCCCGCTTCCAGCTTACCGGCATCAGGCACCACCCGCCACCCCGGCAAAAGAAACCCGCTCCTTTCGGGTTTCTATTTTTCCCGTTCGCCAGCATCCTGCTGCGCCTGCCGGGCCGTTGCCGCAATCCGGCTTGACCCCAGCTTGAGCTCCCCGCGTTCAAAAAAGGCTGCACGTTCCTGGTACGTGGACATGAAGAAGGGATAGCGCTCGGCCACCCGGTTGCGGATGGCTGCCACTTCGGCGGCATAAAGATGCATGGGAAACGAAATGCCCGGATAGTGACCGACACCAGGCAGGCGCCGGGAATTGAAAACCCGTCGGTAAAAGGCGGCATGCTCCACCCGGACCGAGGAGACGCAATAGGTCACGTTGAAATATTCCGACGCCATGGCCACGACCCTCAGGGTCAGATAGGGCAGAGCCGGAAAAGCCAATGTCGCTTCGTGATCGGCAGTAAACCGACTCGGATCAATATAGCTGTGCCCCTCGTCCAGCATCTTGCCCAGGGTTTCCGGGAACACCACCCGGCTGGGCGAAATCCGTTGCTGCGGCGTGACATGGTGAAACCGGATCGAACTGACCAGCCGCCCGGACATGTAAACGCCGAAACAATAGACATTGGGCGCCTCGTCATGTTCGTCAAAAACCACCCGTTCGGAATTGGGCGCAA
>JALWTJ010000492.1 GCA_027082895.1 Hyphomicrobiales bacterium
CCGGATCAGAACCCGATGCCCCCATTCTCCATCACCTTGATGATAGCGGGGGAAATGATGACGATGAACAGGACCGGCAGAAAAAAGACGATCAGGGGCACGGTCATTTTGGGTGGCAGGGACGCAGCCTTCTTTTCGGCGGCGGCCATGCGCTCCTCGCGCCCCTCCTCGGCCATCACCCTGAGGGCATTGCCCACCGAGGTGCCGTAGCGTTCCGCCTGCACCAGGGCGGTCATGACCGAGCGCACACCATCCAGATCGGTGCGTTCCGCCAGGTTCTCATAGGCCATGGTGCGGTTTTCCAGGAAGGAAAGTTCGGCCTTGGTCAGGGTCAGTTCCTCGGCCAGTTCCGGGCTCTGCTGGCCCATTTCAAGGGCAACGCGCTGAATGGCATGCTCGATGGACATGCCCGCTTCCACGCACAAAAGCATCAGGTCCAGGGTATCGGGCCAGGCCTTCTGTATCGACTGGCGCCGTTTCAGGATCTTGTTCTTGAGCAGCAGCACCGGCAGATAGGAACCGATCAACCCCAGGGCCACCGCGTAAAGGGCAATCATGTACAGGGGCCGCTCGGGCATCATGATGAAACGCAGGTAGATGAAGCCGAGAACGAACAGGACAATGGGGGTGACGAAGCGCAGGAACAGGTAGGTAGTCAAATGGGACGGGGACCGGTATCCGGCGCGCGCCAGCTTGATCACCGTCTGGTCATCCAGAAACGCCTTGCGCAGGGACAAGGATTCCACGGTACGCCGGACGAGGGTCTTGCTTTCCGTCCCCCGCAGGGATCCCCCTTCCTTGCGCCGCGCGTCCTGCCCGCGCAGGCGCTGCATCTCCTGCGCCCGGAGCTTTTCCCGCTCGATGGCAACACGCTTGATGCGCCCCTTGAGCTCGGAACGGTCGAAAAACTGTGCCCCGAAGGTAAACACCACGGCGGCGGCGGAAATGGCAGCAAAGACCGCTATCAGGAAATTGGGATCGGTAAGCGTATCAATCATTCTGACCGTTCCCCCCTAGAAATCGAACTGAACCATGCGGTTCATGATGAAGATGCCGATGGACATCATGACCGCCGCCACGCCCAGCATGACATTGCCGAGGGGGGTGCTGATCAGGGGCAGCAGATAGGTGGGGGTGACGAAACTGACCAGCATGGCAACGATAAAGGGCAGGGAACCGATGATCATGGCGGATGCCTTGGCTTCCGAAGACATGGCGCGCACCTTGGCCTGCATCTTCTTGCGGTCCCTGAGGACGCGGGCCAGATTGGTCAGGGCTTCGGAAAGGTTGCCGCCGGATTTCTGCTGCACGGAAATCACGACCACGAAGAAGTTGACCTCGGAGATGGGCAGACGTTCATAGATCTTGGAGACGGCCTCTTCGGTGGTGGCCCCCATGGCCTGGGCATCCACCACATGGGCGAACTCGCTGCGCACCGGCTCCTTTACCTCCCGGGCCACCACCTTAAGGGAATCGTTGAGGGGCAGGCCGGTCTTGACCCCGCGCACGATCGCTTCCACGGCATTGGGGAATTCCTCCAGAAATGCCTTGCGGTACTTCTTGCGCCGCCGGGCCATGTACATGCGCGGCAGCAGGTATCCCGCCCCCAGCGCAAAGGACATGGCAAACAGGATCGGCACGCCCAGAAGGAACAGGAGAACGAACACGATACCGCCAAAGATGATGGAGTTGCGGATGAAGGTTGCCTTCTTGATCTTCATGCCGGCCTGATAGAGCTGCATCTGAAGGGGAACGCGCTTGTTCTTGCGTTCCTGGGCCTTGGCCTGCTCGGAAATGGCCTGCTGCATTTCCTTGCGGCGCTGCTCCCGCTCCCAGCCGGCACGGTCGGCCGGATTGCGTGGTGCATTGGCGTTGAGTGCCTTGAGCCGCTTGTTGGCACGGCCCGAGGTGCCGGCCACGGAGGGCACGAACGCCACGCCGAGGGCGCCGACACAGACAATGACCAGAATGGCCAGAACAATGCTGTTCATGGGAACTGCTCCTTATGCCTGTTCCGCGCCGGTGGTGTTGGCCGCTTCCAGTGCCTCGACCAGCGCTGCTTCCTCGTTGAAATACTTGGCCCTCTCGGTCACCTTGGGCTTGGTGATGCCGGTGGAGCGGTGCACGCCGACAATGTTGGAATATTCGTCTTCGCCAAGGATGTCGTAAAGGAAGATGTCCTGGGTGACGATCACGTCCCCTTCCAGCCCCAGCACCTCGGTGACATGGGTGATGCGGCGGGAGCCATCGCGCAGGCGGGCGGCCTGCACGATCACGTCGATGGAGGACACGATCATTTCACGAATGGTGCGCGAGGGCAGGGAATAGCCACCCATGGTGATCATAGATTCAAGGCGCGAGAGAGCTTCACGGGGCGAGTTGGCATGCAGGGTGCCCATGGAGCCGTCATGGCCCGTGTTCATGGCCTGCAACAGATCAAACGCTTCAGGGCCGCGCACTTCGCCCACGATGATGCGTTCCGGGCGCATGCGCAGGCAGTTCTTGATCAGGTCGCGCATGGTGATCTCCCCTTCCCCTTCCAGGTTGGGGGGGCGGGTTTCCAGCCGCACCACATGGGGCTGCTGCAACTGCAATTCGGCGGAGTCTTCGCAGGTGATGACCCGTTCATCGCGGTCGATAAAGGCGGTCAGGCAGTTCAGAAGGGTCGTCTTGCCCGAACCGGTGCCCCCGGAGATAAGGATATTGGCACGGACCCGGCCAAGGATCCTGAGCAGGTTGGCACCGGGCTCGGAAATGGAGCCGAACTTGACCAGCTGATCAAGGGTCAGCTTGTCCTTCTTGAACTTGCGGATGGTCAGGGCTGCCCCGTCAATGGCCAGGGGCGGGGCAATCACATTGACGCGGGACCCGTCGGGCAGGCGGGCATCGCATATGGGGGAAGATTCATCAACGCGGCGCCCCACCTGGGATACGATGCGCTGGCA
>JALWTJ010000493.1 GCA_027082895.1 Hyphomicrobiales bacterium
CAGGTGTGGCGCAGGATGCCACGGCGGCTCCGTTCACGTCGACGGATGCGGAAGAAGAGGGCTATTGGTATTCCCGCTACAATCTGGGCAACCTGTCCATGCGCAGCGGGCTTGGCAATATCGTCACACCGGATCCCAAGGTGATCATGGCGGCCATGGCGGCGGCGGACGCGGATTTTGATCCGGCTGAATTTGCCAAGGGAAATTTTGACTATGGGGATGGCAACCATGTGAAGCCGCCCGCCAATGTGGCCCCCATTTCAACTGTCTACAAGAGCGGTGACCCGCACTATATTGCCCCGTTCAAGGCGCCTGATTTCGGCACTCAGCGCTGGGATCCGGCCAAGATGGACACGACCCTGACCGGTCTGGCCAATGGCTATGCGATCCTGAAGGAGGTGGAGTGGGCGCGCCAGTTCCATGTGGATGATCATTTTGGAACGCCGGATTCCGATTTCGGCGCCTACTGGCGTTTCGTCGGGGCGATGATGACCATCAATGCCAAGTTGCAGGCTCGTTCGTTCTTTTCCAACATGGATGGATATGACCTGTCCGATGGCGGGGCGGCGGTCATGCTGATGGCGGTGTCCGACCTGACGGATCTCCTGGCGCGGGACAGGCAGGCCCATTCCGAAGTTCCCAACCGGTTCAAGGATCCCAAGGTGGCCCAGGCCATGGCAGGGGGTGCCCACAAGCTGTTTGAGCTGGTCAAGGACAGCAATCCGACGACCATTCGCGAGAAGGCGCTGACCATTCAGTCCCTGGTCTGGTATGCGGCCCGGGCTGCCGATGATGCCCACAAGGCGGCGGCTCTTCGCAAGATGCACACGGTAACCCACGATCTGCAAGGCATGAGCCCGGGCAATGCCACCGAACAGGCATGGTATCTGCGCGGTCTGATCGAGGCCAAGCGGACGCTGGGCCTGAACGATGGTTCCATCCGCACGGTGGCGGCCGAATTCCTTGACGGTTTCGACATGGAAAAGGGCGGCTTTGCTAATCAGGATGTTTATACGATCGACGATGTGGGCACGATCATCGGCACGTTGAATGCCCTGCGCATCTTTGAAACCGCGGATGTGGATGCGGATGCGGCGGAGGAAGTGTTCCGGACGTTCTTCGAGGAAGTCATCAACAAGGGCGGTCTTCAGCTTTCGACGCCGCCCCTGCCGATTGCCAAGGATCCGTTCGAATATGAAGGGGAGCCGCCGACCTACTTCCGCTATGGTCCGTCCCAGCCCGTTCCGCCCAAGGCCGGCGGGCAATACGGGGTAGCGCCGGTCTTTGCCACGTCCATCGGTTACAAGGACGGCCAGTGGGCGGTCATCGATTCCAATTTCGATGCTGCCGGGGCCATGCATGCCTCCAACGAAATGATCTGGTTGCACTATGACGAGATCAACGGTTTTCCCGAAGTTGACCTGTCCCATGTGTTGAAATAGCGCTTGTTGGGGGCGGGCAGTATCCGGTGTCAGTTTGAAACCGGTTCCGGTGTTGCCCGCGACATGGAAACAGATGGGGTCCCCGTTTCATATGGCGGGGGCCCTTTTTGTGCGGTGGAACATGGGCTGCAGATGGAGCAACAGGTTTCACGGGACTGCGGGAGGGGGTGTTCCCCAGCAACATATCAGCATGTCAACAGGGAAAAAATGGAGGGTGATCAGCGGGCGTGAATGTCGCGCAGGGCCTGCATGCGCCGGGCGAGGCGGGTGCCTTTGGGGGCATCATCGCCATCCTGTTCATCGGCCTGCGAATCGTCGCCGGCGAATTTCTGTACCCGTTCGAACAGGCTCTGGCTGGCTGGATCTTCCAGTTCTTCTTCCACGGAATAGACGAGGCGGGATACGTCAGCGGCGATGTCGTTGAGCCGTTCGCGCAGGTGGGACTGTTCCAGCCGTTCGGTGTCCCAATCTTCAAGGATGGCGGCTTCTGTTCCCATGATCTTTTCGCGCAGGGCTTCCAGTTCTTCTTCAAGGGACAGTTTTTCGGCCAGCAACTGGCCGGTCTTTCCCTCTTCGGTTTCCACCAGGTTGCCGGTTTCCTCCAGCAGCTTGCTCAGCCGGGTTTCCGCGTTGGCGATGCGGGTTTCGGCTTCCACCAGTTCGTTGCGGCTGTCATCCAGATCATCATTGCGGCTGGCAAGGTTCTCACGCAGTTCGGCCATGGCAAGATGGGCGCTTGCGGTCTGGGTGTCCTGGGTTTCCAGTTGCTTGATCAGGCGGTGAACCTGTTCTTCAAGACGCATGGAACGGACGCGCTCGCTTTCCAGTGCTCCCAGAATCTCATCGATCTGGCTGGCTGAAGCAGCGCCCTTGGAATTGCGCAGGAATTCGAGTTCGGTGACTTTCTTGTTGTAGTCCCGGTCCTTCATGCGCAGGCGCTGGGCAAGGTCCGTTCCTTCCTTTTCCAGGTCCAGGATGCGGCGGCGCAGGGCGCTTTCGCGCTGTTCCAGTTCCCGGATGATGGTGAGCTGTTCGTCCCGTTCGTTCTTGAGCTGGGCCTGTTCGTTGCGTTTGCGGTTGATTTCGCTCAACTGGTCGGCAAGGCGCTTGCGCAGGGCTTCCACGTTCATTTCGAGGCGCCGGGTGGACAGGGCAAACTCCGCCCGGAGCTGATCCTTGTCGGCGCGGAATTCGGACATGGTCATGGGGGTTGCCGCTTCAATGCGCTTCTTGGTGAGCCGGGTAGCCCGGCGCCATATGGAGGGCATGACCATCAGTGCCAGAAGGGCAGCGGCGGCAAAGCCGAGAACAAAGTACATTACGTTTTCGATGACCATATGTTCCGCTCCAAAAGCTGCTGCCGGCAGGCTCTTTTTTCAGGCAACCGTTTACACGTGACCTTCCACATATACACGGATTCCTGAAACAATTGTTTCATCATGCCTGTCGCCGGTCCGCCAGACCATCCTATCCAATGATTAACCTTAATTCAAAGGCT
>JALWTJ010000494.1 GCA_027082895.1 Hyphomicrobiales bacterium
CCGCTCACAAAGCATCAGACAGGTCCCATGGCAAAACTCTATTTTTCCTATGCGGCGATGAATGCGGGAAAGTCCACCATCCTGCTGCAGGCATCCCACAATTACCGCGAGCGCGGCATGCAGACCCTGCTCTATACCTCCTCCCTTTATGCCGAAATGGACAAGCGTTCCATCACCTCGCGCATCGGGGTGACGGCCCCCGCGCGGCTCTATGACCGGGATCTGGACCTGTTCGAGGAAATCCGGCAGCGGGTCGAACAGGGCCCCCTGCACTGCATTTTCGTTGATGAAGCCCAGTTCCTGACCCATGATCAGGTATGGCAACTGGCCCGGGTCGCGGACCGGATCGGGCTGCCGGTCATGACCTATGGCCTGCGCACCGACTTTCAGGGCAACCTGTTTGAAGGCTCCAGGGCCCTGCTGGCCATCGCCGATGTCCTGCGCGAAGTGCGTACCATCTGCGAATGCGGCTCCAAGGCTACCATGGTCATCCGGATGGATGAAAAAGGCAACGTCCTCACCCGGGGCGAACAGGTGGCCATCGGCAAGGATGTCTATGTCTCCCTGTGCCGCAAGCACTGGGAGGAAGCCACGGGACGCTGGCCCGCCGCCACGCCGGACAGCCCGAAGCTCGACTTCGATGCACCCCGGCAGCCCGAGGAAATCGCCCCATGAATACAAATGGACCCGGCCGCAATGGCAAATCGGATACCAAGCCGGATACCGGTCCGAAAGGCGGCCTGACCATCCGCACCCTTGCCATGCCAGCCGACACCAATCCCGCCGGTGACATTTTCGGCGGATGGGTCATGAGCCAGCTGGATATTGCCGGCGCCATTGCCGCCTCCCAGCGTGCGCAGGGGCGCTGCGCCACCGTGGCGGTGGAAGCCATGAGCTTCATTGCCCCGGTCAAGGTGGGTGACGTGCTGTGCGTCTATTGCGATATTCTGTCCGTGGGAACCACCTCGATTTCCGTGGCCGTGGAAGCATGGGTGCGGCGCAACAAGTTCTGGGACCGGGTCAAGGTGACCGAGGCGGTCTTCATCTATGTGGCCCTGGACGAACACGGCAACAAGCGCCCGGTCGAAGGCTGACACGCAGGCCTGCGGCCCGCCTGTACACCACCCCTCAACACACCACCCGCACGCAAAACCACTGCCCCGCTGTTGCCCCTTCCGGCAACGGGGCGCCGTCGCCCTTGCGCCAGCCTGACAAAACCGAGATGGAAAAAGAAGCAGCCGGCATCCTTTCGTTTAGGATGAGCGTCCGGGCGCCGGCTGCAACGCGAACGACCCGAAGGCCGTCCAACCTGCAAGGGAACCATCAACAGTCATTTCGGGCAGGAAAAAACATGCACCCGCAAATGGCTCCCGTTCATGTCTGCCGTCCCCTTCCATACCCGTCAACCGGGCAGATTGCCCGCCGGAAAACAGGAACATTCAGGCGCATCATCCCATATTCGAGACAAGCAGGAAAGACTGAAAATGCAACGAAAAAGTTGCTCTTTTCCGCCCGCAAAGGGCACCGAAAAAATTCGTTCCCACAGTTAGTTGGCCAAAAAACCTAAACCCGGGAAGGTTTCCACTTGATCGAACATCCCACGCTGGGAATCTGCTCGGCCGGCCCTTTTCCGCTGCGTGCGATCTCCTGCATGGCCAGCACCAGATCACGACGGCAATCGGACGGTGGCGGGGCAGTGCGCCCTTCATCCATCCGGCCACGATACTGGATTTCTCCCTCCCGGTTCAGCCCGAAGAAATCCGGTGTGCACTGGGCATCATAGGCCCGCGCCACCTCCTGGCTTTCATCGTGCAGATAGGGAAAAGTGAACCCGCGTTCCCTGGCGAAACGCTGCATGTTGTCAAAGGAATCTTCGTCGTTGTAGTCCGCATCATTGGCGCAGATGGCAACGAACCCCACCCCCATCTCCCGCAACCGGTCCGCATCGGCAACCAGCCGGTCCGTGATCGCCTTGACATACGGGCAATGATTGCAGATGAAAACGACCACCGCCCCGTTTTCTCCCATCACGTCCCTGAGGCTGACCTGCTGCCCATCCGTGGACGGCAAGGTGAAATCGGGTGCGGGAATTCCCAGTTTCGGATGTGATACCTGCATGTTCTCTCCTATTCGACCTTCAGGGAAACGGAGGCCAGAACCTCCCCCGTATCACGCATCTTGTAACGCACCTCATACCCCCCCGGGCGCACCGGACGCAACAATCCCGATGAAATTGGTTCGGTTTCCCGACCCCGTCCATTCAACGATCAGTTTACCGCCCGGTACCGGTTTGTTGACAATGTTCAACGTACCGGAAAATTCGGTCAACTCCAGCGGCCTGCCAACCAACGTGCGGCCCGAAGAATAAGGCACATAACGCAACTCACAGTTACCGGTTTTCTCCGGGATGAGACTGCCAGTTGCCCGATATCACTGATGCCACTTGACGACCAGTAAACCGCAACGCCAAAGCGTTTTGCAGCAACACAAGTGGGTTGACCACCCTCAACGGCACCAACAACATCTTCACGAAGATCATTGGAACAAGGTCTGATCATGCATGCTGACCTCCAGTCCCGGTATGCAGCCTGAATTGCAACTCACGCCAAAAGGAAATCCAGCGATTCCGTCAAATCAGGAAACACCCTGATTTCCCACATAGCGCAGATTGGCCGGCGTACGCGCCTTGCAGACCTGACTGCTTTCAAGAAGCTTGGCCGTAAAACTGGAAAGGTGGACTTCCACAAGGCTGAGAATATCAATTTCCGTCGGACTGATGAGGTCCATTTCCATCGAAATACCAAACTCGATACCGGCCTGTGCCCCGCCATTTTCAGGCAATTCCACAAAACCGAACCACTCACTGGGAGAAGTATGGCTCCACAACACCAAAAGAGGTGCATACAAGTCCATATCCGTTTGC
>JALWTJ010000495.1 GCA_027082895.1 Hyphomicrobiales bacterium
GATCACCGGGGCGGATCTGGTGCATGAGGCGGCGGAAAACGGCCCCGATGCGGTCAGTTTTGCCCAGCCCCTGGGCTTTGGGGCCGCCGACGTGGTGATTGCGGTGCCCGACGCATGGATCGACGTGGAACGGATGCAGGATCTGAGCGATGTGGCCGCCGATTTCTGCGCCCGCCATCCCCGCTGGCTGCGCGTGGCAACCAAATATCTCAACATCACCCGCCGTTTCTTTGCCCGTCACGGCATCGCCGAATACCGGATCGTGGAGAGCCTCGGGGCCACCGAAGCCGCCCCTGCCGCAGGCTCCGCCGACCTGATCGTGGATATTACCTCCACCGGTTCCACCCTGAAGGCCAACGGCCTGCGGGTGCTTGAGGATGGTGTGCTGCTCAGGAGCGAAGCCAACCTGATCGTTGCCCGCCACGCCCCTTGGAACGAAAAGAAGAGGCAGCAGCTGGCATCCCTGTTTCATCCCCTGGGGATTGATCCGGGGTCGCTCGATATTGGTTGAAGGAGCCGCCTTTAAGGGGGTCAACTTCTGCACACCCCCTATTAAGCCTTCTGGGCAATACTGGGCCGCACGGACGGTGAGGGGGCCGGACAGCGGGCGGCACCTGACAATTGCGGGACAGGCACCATGACCAGGGATCAGGCAGCGGAATTGGAACTGACCATTCTCATGCCCTGCCTCAACGAGGCGGAAACCCTTGCCCTGTGCATCGACAAGGCCCGGAATTACCTTGCCCGGGCAGGGGTGACCGGGGAAATCCTGATTGCCGACAATGGCTCGACTGACGGTTCGCAGCAAATTGCCGCCGCACACGGTGCACGCGTCATTTCCGTTTCCGAAAAGGGGTATGGCGCTGCCCTGTCCGGCGGCATCCTGTCCGCCCGGGGAAAATATGTCATCATGGGAGATGCCGACGATTCTTACGACTTTTCGGCCCTTGATCCCTTTGTTGCTGCCTTGCGGGCGGGCAATCAGCTGGTCATGGGCAACCGCTTTGCCGGGGGAATCGCCCCCGGTGCCATGCCGCCCCTGCACCGTTTCCTTGGAAACCCCGTGCTCTCCTTTGTCGGGCGCCTGCTGTTCAAGACCCCGATCGGCGACTTTCACTGCGGATTGCGTGGGTTCGACCGGCAGGCCATTCTGGACCTGAACCTGCGCACCACGGGAATGGAATTTGCCTCCGAGATGGTGGTCAAGGCTTCCCTTGGCGGGCTGAAAATCGCCGAAGTGCCCACTACTCTGAGCAGGGACGGGCGCACCCGTCCCCCCCATCTGCGTTCCTTTCGCGATGGCTGGCGGCACCTGCGCTTCCTGCTGCTGTTCTCGCCGCGCTGGCTGTTTCTGTATCCCGGCATGGTGCTGGTCCTGATCGGTCTGCTGGCCTCCCTGGCCCTGCTGCGCGGTCCCGTCCAACTGACCGATACCATCGAACTGGACGTGCATACCCTGCTGGTGGCCACCATGTCGGTGCTGGTGGGGCTGCAATCCATTTCCTTTGCCCTGATCGGGCGGGCCTTTGCCACCCGCTACGGCTTCATCCCCCGCTCCGAAAGGTTCGGAAAGGTGCTTGAAGCCTTGTCCCTTGAGCGCATCCTGATCTTTTCTCTTGTCCTGATGGTGGGGGGGCTGATCGGTCTCGTCTGGGCGGTGGATCAGTGGGCCCAGACCGGGTTTGGCCGTCTGGCCTATTCCCAGATGATGCGGCCCATGATCTTTTCCATGACGGCGCTGGTAGCGGGCCTGCAGACCATGATGACCGGTTTCCTGTCCTCCATGATCAGCGTGCCCCTGCTCGAACAGCGCAAGGTGGAGATTGCCGAACCCGTTGCCGCTTCCCCCTCTCCGGTCCCTGTCAGCGAAAACGGTGGGGCCTGAAACCGATGGATCCACTTGTCCTGTTGTTTCTTGTCGGGGCCGGCCTGTTTGCCGGCTTCGTTGATGCGGTGGCCGGTGGCGGCGGGCTGGTGGCCCTGCCGGTTCTTCTTTCGGTGGGTATCCCCCCCGTTTCGGCACTGGCCACCAACAAGTTTCAGGGGGCCACCGGCACCGCCATGGCCGCCTTTACCTACTGGCACGGGGGCTATGTGGACCTGCGCAAGCTGCTTTTTGCCATCGTCGGGACCTTTGCCGGGGCCTATCTGGGGGCCATGCTGGTCCGCCAGATCGACACCGGTGCCCTGCGGGTTCTGGTTCCCATCGCCCTGATCGCCATCGCCATCTATTTCATGTTCGCCCCGCAACTGGGCAATGACAGCCGCGCCGCCCGGCTGAGCATGCCCCTGTTTGCTCCCGTGGCGGGCTTCCTGATCGGATTTTATGACGGGGTTTTCGGTCCCGGCACCGGTTCCTTCTTCACCATTGTTTTCATCTCCCTGTTCGGCATGGGGGTGGTGCGCGCCTCCGCCCATACCAAGATGCTGAACCTGACGTCCAATCTGGCGGCGCTGGTCCTGTTCATCCCGGCGGGAAACGTGGTCTGGCCCGCTGCCATCGCCATGGGTCTGGGCCAGCTTGCCGGCGGATTTCTCGGCGCAAGAACCGGCATTCGATATGGGGCAAAATTCATCAAGCCGCTGGTTGTTCTGGTGTCGGTTGCCATGGCCGCCCGCTTGCTGCTCGCCCGTTAGACCGCGCCGCTGCGATTGGGCAGGCGCTTCAGAATTCGCAAGGGCCGGGCACCGTTTCCTTCAGGCTCGCCCCGTCGAGCAGAGCCAGCGCCCCCCGCTCGATGTGCAGGGGCTTGAAGGGAACCCCCTGTATCTGCGGATTGGATATGCGCAGCACGAAGCACCCGGCCATAATGCGGGTTTCCCCGCTCTCCATCTGCATCTCGATGGCAAGGGGAACCTGGGTGTAGATACTGCCCACAGCCCCTTCCGAAAGGATTGTGCCCAGCCGTACCCGGATGCGGGTGACCTGATTGTACCGGGATTCGAACGCCGAAAAATCCATCCCCGGAACGCCCCCGTCCCAATAGGACCAGGCGCGGGCAGTTTCGTGCCGGTTCAGGGCGTTGAAGTAGGAGCCGATCAACTCCCGGGCCCCGGAACGATTGTCCACATATTCGGGCACATCCTGCCCCCGCGCGGGGGCGGTTGCCACCACCGGTGCAGCCAGAGCCAGGAAAAGAGAGAGCAGGTTCTTCATCCGTTATTCCTTCCGGCAGTGGGGTGCTGGGGCAGTTTCGACAAGCTTGTTGCATGGTGGATTGACAAAAAAAAGACGCGGGACATTTCTGCCCGCGTCTCGTTTGCCTGAAAGAGTGGGGGGGAGCTTACAAGCCCATGCCGCCATTCGGGCCGGCTTGACCGGCCCGAACACCAATAGAATTGGGCGTTTGGGTTTCTTAGAAACCCATGCCGCCATTCGGGCCGGCTTGACCGGCCCGAACACTAACAGAATTGGGCGTTTGGGTTTCTTAGAAACCCATACCGCCATTCGGGCCGGCTTGACCGGCCCGAACACTAACAGAATTGGGCGTTTGGGTTTCTTAGAAACCCATACCGCCATTCGGGCCGGCTTGACCGGCCCGAACACTAACAGAATTGGGCGTTTGGGTTTCTTAGAAACCCATACCGCCATTCGGGCCGGCTTGACCGGCCCGAACACTAACAGAATTGGGCGTTTGGGTTTCTTAGAAACCCATACCGCCCATGCCGCCCATGCCACCCATGTCGGGTGCGGCCGGTGCGGCAGCTTCTTCCTTGGGAGCTTCCGCGATCATGGCTTCGGTGGTGATCAGCAGGGATGCAACGGAGGAGGCGTCCTGCAGGGCGGTACGCACAACCTTGACCGGGTCGATGATTCCCATCTCGATCATGTCGCCATATTCGGAAGCCTGGGCGTTGTAACCAAAGGTGTTGCTCTTGCCTTCAAGCACCTTGTTGACCACGACCGAGCCCTCGTCACCGGCATTTTCCGCGATCTGACGGATGGGGGCCTGAAGAGCCCGGCGCACGATGTTGATACCGGCATCCTGATCTTCGTTTTCACCCTTGGCCTTCAGAGCCGAAGATGCCCGCAGCAAGGCAACGCCACCACCGGCAACGATACCTTCTTCAACGGCGGCCCGGGTAGCGTTCAGGGCGTCTTCGACGCGGTCCTTGCGCTCCTTCACTTCAACTTCGGTTGCCCCGCCAACCTTGATCACGGCAACACCGCCGGCCAGCTTGGCCAGACGTTCCTGCAGCTTTTCACGATCATAGTCGGAGGTGGTGTCCTCGATCTGGGCCTTGATCTGCTCGACCCGTGCTGCGATATCGTCCTTGGAGCCCGCACCGTCAACGATGGTGGTGGTTTCCTTGTTGATATCCACGCGCTTGGCCGTGCCCAGCATGTCGATGGTCACGTTTTCCAGCTTGATGCCCAGTTCCTCGGAAACGACCTGGCCGCCGGTCAGGATGGCAATATCCTCCAGCATGGCCTTGCGCCGGTCACCGAACCCGGGAGCCTTGACCGCACACACCTTCAGGCCGGCACGCAACCGGTTGACCACCAGGGTTGCCAGGGCTTCCCCGTCAACATCCTCGGCAATGATCAGCAGCGGACGCTGGCTCTGAACGACCGATTCCAGGATCGGCAGCATCGGCTGCAGGTTGGACAGCTTCTTTTCATGCAGAAGAATGAGGGGATCTTCCAGATCGGCCGTCATCTTTTCCGCGTTGGTCACGAAATAGGGGGACAGGTAACCGCGATCGAACTGCATGCCCTCGACCACTTCGGTTTCCGTTTCAAGGGACTTTGCTTCCTCGACCGTGATCACCCCTTCATTGCCCACGCGCTGCATGGCGTCGGCAATCTGTTCACCGATGGCGGCTTCGCCATTGGCCGAAATGGTGCCCACCTGGGCGATTTCGGCTTCGGTCTTGATGATCTTCTTGGCCTCCATCAGGTTGGAAACCACTTCTTCGACCGCCAGGTCGATGCCCCGCTTCAGGTCCATGGGGTTCATTCCCGCGGCAACCGCCTTGACGCCCTCGTTGACGATGGACTGGGAAAGAACGGTGGCCGTGGTGGTGCCGTCACCGGCAATGTCGTTGGTCTTGGAAGCCACGGCACGCACCATCTGGGCGCCCATGTTCTCGAACTTGTCTTCCAGCTCGATTTCCTTGGCAACGGTCACGCCATCCTTGGTGATGCGCGGTGCGCCAAAGCTCTTGTCAATGATCACGTTGCGGCCCTTGGGACCCAGCGTCACCTTGACGGCGTTGGCAAGAATGTTGACGCCACGCAGCATCTTGTCGCGGGCATCGGTTGAAAATTTTACTTCTTTAGCAGCCATTTTTAGCTCCGGTTTGAATGTGTCTTGATGGGAGAAAAGGCGTGGTTCAGCCTTCGATCACGCCCATGATGTCGCTTTCTTTCATGATCAGAAGCTCTTCACCGTCGAGCTTGACCTCGGTGCCCGACCATTTGCCGAACAGAACCCGGTCACCGGCCTTGACGTCCATGGCAACGGTCTTGCCCGCATCATCGCGCGCACCCGGACCAACGGACACGACAACGCCCTCGGAGGGCTTTTCCTTTGCCGTGTCGGGAATGATAATCCCGCCGGCGGTTTTCTCTTCGCTGTCGACACGGCGGACGACAACCCGGTCATGAAGGGGACGGAAACTCATGTTCGCTCCTTTAGGTATTGCTGGATGATCCAGTCTGGGTTGAAATTGCTTTTGTTAGCACTCGACAGTATAGAGTGCTAACAGCTGAGCGAGGATATAGGAGGGCGCTCGCACGGAGTCAAGAAGCGGAAACGTTTCCCTTGCAACCGCTGGCGATCCTCCCCCGGGGGGCAAGGCCGCATTCGCTTCGGCGCAGGAGAAATGGGCGGTTCGGGCACGGGGGCAATTCAGGCCAGACGGTGAATTTGGGAAAAGGGGAACCACGTTGCCGCGTGCTGTGACAGGGGGGATCTCACAAGAGATGCTGCCCGCGGGAAGCGGCGCTCAGACAGGTATCAGGCAACGCTCTGACATGCATCCGTCTGCGTGTCCGCCATGGCCAGAGCGCGGGTTTCCCGTTCGGCCACCTGCCGCTTTTCTTCCCAGTGCTGGCGCTTGCGATAGATGGTGGAGGGGCTGATTTCCAGCGCTGCCGCCGCCATGGCGATATTGCCCCTGTAGCGGGACAGAGCCTGTTCGATGATGCGTTTTTCCTGTTGCCACATGGGCTCGATCGCGGCGAGGGGCAATGGGGACGACAGGGAAGGGGCGGACAGGGGTTGCGCAGACGGGGAAAAAACGGATGCGCCGATCGTTTCGGGTTCGCCTGGTTCCGGGTCTACGGCAGGCGCATATGCGGCCCTGAGCATGGAAGCATCGATTTCGCACCCATCGAACATGACCACCATGCGCCGCACGGCATTTTGCAACTGGCGCACGTTCCCCGGCCAGTCCAGCGACACCAGCAGGCTTGCCGCTTCGGCGCTGAAGCGACGCGTCGGCCTGTTTTCCTCCGCACAACAGCTGTCGGCAAAAGCCTGGGCCAGTGTCAGGATATCGCCGGGGCGTTGCCGCAAGGGGGGCAGGTGGATCGGCAGTACATGCAGACGATAGAACAGGTCTTCGCGGAGTTTCCGTTCAGCGATCAGATGCATGGGGCTGGAACTGGTGGAACAGATGATGCGCACATCGAGTGGCCGCGGGGCGCTCTCCCCGGATTGCCGGGTTTCTCCGCTTTGCAGGAAACGCAGCAATTTTGCCTGCAGGCCCAGTTCCATTTCCCCGATATCATCCAGAAACAGGATGCCGCCCGCAGCGCGCTCAAGCGCTCCGATCCGCCCCGGGTCCGCATTCCCGTGGGGCGCTGCGGTTCCCCCGAAAATTTCGCCTTCCATCTGTTCGCCTGGAATGGCGGAACAGTTGATGGTCACCAGCGGACCGTCGGCCCGATTGCTGCGCCGGTGCAGGGCCCGGGCGCAAAGCTGCTTGCCCGTGCCACTTTCCCCGGTGATGAACACCGGTGCCTGCGACGCCGCCGCACGTTCGATCTGTTCATAGATGGCCCGCATCGGCTCCGATGTTCCCACGAACCCCTCGAAACCGGATTGTCGGGTGCGCACCAGTTCGCCGGACAGGGCCTGTACCCGCCCGTGGCGCAGCCCCAGCTCGAAAATGTGACGGGCAAAATTTGTCGCATTCAGCGGCTTGGTCATGAAATCATGGGCACCCGCCCGCATGGCGCTGACCGCCCCCGAAATCGACCCCCTGGCCGAAAGGGCCACTACCAGAGCCGCAGGGGCCAGCCGACAGATTCGGGAGATGGCCGCTTCGGCGGTGTCTTCCTGCCGGGCAAGGCTGTCCAGATCCGCCAGCACGATATCCGTTTGGCCTTCACGCAAAAGGGTGGTGGCCGCCTGTCTGTCCTGCGCCCGTTCGGGCACGCATCCGGTGCCGAACTCGCCCGTCAGCCAGTCCGCCATGGCCCGGAAAGAGGCAGCATCCTGCTCGATGATCAGGATTCGAACCGGGGGTTTTTTCCCCTCACCCGCGCTGTTTTTTTCCCCGGCAGACATGTTCGCCATGTGAAGGGGCCTCGAATTCGTTGTACGATTGTGCCCCCACCTTGTGCCAACAGGGTAAATAAAGTGTGATTTCCGGGGGGGACGGGGTGGGCGACGGCCGCAACAGGGTGCACAGCGGAACCGCTTTTCCCTTTCCGTTCTTCCCGGCAACTGTTTTCCTGTCTCGGTCAATGCTATGCTGCGGCAAAGCGAATCTTGTTCGCCTCATTTGTTTGCTTGTATGGCGAAGCCGGGACGGATCATTTAATTGCGTGGCCTTGTCTATATTTTTGTGGGTCTGGTGGCGGTGGGAATTGCCGCAACCGCCTATCTGGGACTGACATTCACGCCCATTGAAGCGCTGCTTGCCGGGGTGTCCGGGCTGGCTATTGCGCTGATTGTCCTGCAGCGCTCGCTTTTCCTGCACGATATGCAACGGCTGGAAAAATCCATTCAGGATCTGTCCCGCCTCCTGTCAACGGACGCCAAGGCTGGTCAGAACCTGACCCGCCGTCTCAACGAATTGGCAAATATCGAGCCGGAACGCCGCCTCGAAGTGCTGGAAGCGGACGTTTCCGTCCTGGGGACGGTGGTGCGCCAGCTTGCCGAATCCATGGCCGAAATGGAAGAAAGGCAGTTGCGCGGTTCCGCAAATGCTTCCGGCACCGGCGATGCCAGGCAAGAAGCTGCCACCGCACCGGCAAGCGCTCCGGCCACGCCCGAGGAAGGCCCCGTCATTCCGCTTGAGATCCTGCGCGAGGCCCTGAGCGAGGATCGTCTCGTGCATTATATCGAGCCGATCATCACCCTGCCGCAGCGCCGCACCCACGGGTTCGACCTGTTGCCCCGCCTGTTGCTGGAGGATGGCGATGTCGCCAAATCCGCTGATTTCATGCCCCGTTCCGGCGGCACGGACGTGATCGCCGAAATCGAAACCGTCGGCCTGCTGGACGCCATAACCCTGGCCCGCCGTTCTCTTACCGCCGGGGAGCCGGTGGTCATTTATGCCCACCTGTCAAAATCGACACTGGCGGTCCCCCGGGAAAAGGAGCGTATCCTTGCCCTTCTTGATGCCAACCGGGCGGTGGCGGAGCATCTGTGCGTGATCATGCCGGAACAGGATTTTACCGAAGCGGCGAGCAGCAGTCTGAAGGCCCTCGAAGAGATCGCGGGCAAGGGGGTAGGCATTTCCCTTTCCGCAACCCGCTCCCTGCGTCTGAACTATGGGCAGCTTTTTGAGCGCGGTGTGCGTTCGGTGCGTGCCGACACTGTTCGTTTCATCGATCACCCTGCCAGTTATACGGATTTTCACACCGCCGACATTGCCGCCTATGTCGGCCGTTTTGATGTGGAACTCATCATGACCGGCGTCAGCACCGAGCAACATGTCCTGACATTGCTTGATGACGGCATCGGGCTGGCCAAGGGGCCCCATCTGGGTGAGCCCGGCCCCATACGGTCCGAATTTTCAAAGTCGTCCGCCATCTATGCCCCGGCAACGGCCGCCAAGGGCTGAGAACCCCGGGGGAGGCAGGTTCCCCGGACCATCAGAACATGGCGTCAATGGCGCTTTGATCCACCCCGTTGCTGGTGGGGCCGGTCAGCAGCGCGTCCTGCCTGGCCTTTTCGCTTTCCGTCAGCACCACTTCCCCGGTGCGCTGCTGATCGTCCATCATGTCACACAGGATGTTGATGCGTTCCTCGATCACCTCGATGGTTTCCACCACCTTGTTGATGCGCTGGCCCGTGATGTCCTGAAACGAACAGGCCTCGAAGATCACCATCATCTGGTCAGAAACCATCTGCCGGTAGCTTGCCTCGTCACAATCCTCTGCCGCCAGTACCGCTTCGGCGGCGCCCATGATGCTGTTGGTGGCCGATTCGGTTGCCAGAACCACCTCGGAAAGCTCCTTGCCCACTTCCGGGATGCGGTTGCTGGAAATGTCGTCCGCATGCACCTTGGAAATCTCGGCTCGCAGGGTAACGATCTTGGTCAGGATCCCGCGCAATTCCTGTTGCAGGGTGGTGTCGATGCGCCGCAGCAGCGGTTGCAGGGAACCGGCCAGCAGTTCGGCGACCCCGATGACATCGCTCAGGGTCATGGTGGCCCCCGGCGCCTTGCGGATTTTTTCGCTCAACTCCAGGATGGACTGAACGACCATCTCGTCGCTTGCCATTTCAGCGTTCTTTTTTTCCGGCATGATCAGGCTCCGAAAACCGCGTCGATCTTTCCCTTCAGCGTCTGCGCATTGAAGGGTTTCACGATGTAATTGTTGACCCCGGCCTTTTTCGCCGCGATGACGTTCTCGGTCTTTGATTCCGCCGTTACCATGATGAAGGGCAGGCGCTGGGTGGCGCTGTTGGAGCGCACCTGGCGCAGCAGGTCGTAGCCGGTCATGGGCTCCATGTTCCAGTCGGAAATGACCAGGCCATACTGCTTTTCGGCAATCTTGCGCAGGGCTTCGGAACCATCGGACGCATCATCGACATTTTCATAGCCAAGCTGTTTGAGCAGGTTGCGCAGGATGCGCACCATGGTGGCATAATCATCCACCACCAGAATGGGTGAACTGGCATCAAGTGACATGTTTTTTCCCCCGAAAGTTGGGCATGTTCCGACAGGTGAACATGGGCTGAATTCGTGTCGCCAAGGCTAGGGATGCCGGTTGAAACCTCCGTAAATTGCCGTCTAAGCAAAAACCACCATGTGGGGGGGGCGGCAACACCTGTCGCGCAGGTGTTGCCGGATGTGAGGGGGGCGTGCAGATAGGGTGCGCAGAAAGGTCGTGCAAGAGGGCAGCGCAAGGGGCCTTGCCAAGTACGGGCGAAAAGGGCAGTTTCCCGCCCGGTTTCACCAATTTTTCGGCCAGCGGGGGTTAAGCGGCGTGAGCGAGTTTCATATCATGCACGGTCTTGAGGACGTGCCCGAAAACCTGAAAGGGGCGGTGGTGGTCATCGGGAATTTCGATGGCGTGCACCGCGGGCACCAGTCCATCATCGCCGAGGCGGTCAAGAGGGCCCGCTCCCGCAATGTTCCGGCCCTGCTGCTGACCTTTGAACCCCATCCGCGGGATGTGTTTGCCCCCGAACCCTTCATGTTCCGGCTTACCGATGGCGAGGCCAAGGCGGCTCTTGCCCGGGCCATGGGCATGGATGGCATCGTCATCATGCCCTTTGACCGGGAACTGGCCTCCATGGAGCCCGAACGTTTCGTGTCCCGTTTTCTGGTGGTGGCCCTTGGGGCCACCAGCGTGGTGGTAGGGGAGGATTTTCATTTCGGACGCGCCCGGCGTGGCACCCCCGCCTTTCTGCGCGAGGCCGGACAAAAGCAGGGGTTTGACGTGATCCAGTGCGCCCTGTTGCAGGCCCAAAACGATCCCGTATCTTCCTCGCGTATCCGTTCCGCCCTGAATACCGGCCAGCTGGATCTGGCCAACCGGCTGCTGGGCTATCACTGGATCATTCGCGGCGAGGTCATTGTCGGCGACCAGCGCGGGCGGGAGTTGGGTTTTCCCACTGCCAACTTCGAACTGTGCCCCAACTGCCTGCTTGCCCAGGGTGTCTATGCGGTGCGGGTCCGGCTGGCGGAGCGCCTGTTTGACGGGGTGGCCAGCCTTGGCAAGCCCATGTTCGACATTCATCAGAGCCCGTTCGAAGTGCACATGTTTGATTTTGACGAGGATATTTATGGCCAGACCATTCAGGTTGCGCTAATAAGCCATATTCGCGGGCAGATGACCTTTGACGGAGTGGACGAGTTGGTAACGCAGATGAAAAAGGACAGCGAGCAGGCCAGGGCCGCCCTGAGCCGTGCTGCCCCCCTGTCGGAACTGGACAGGAAGCTGGGCTTCATTATCAAGGGATAGTGGTGCCGGACGGCGGCAGGCCCGATCGGGCGCCGTCTTGGGTGTTGCTGTCCCGACCAAACCTTTTCGCCG
>JALWTJ010000496.1 GCA_027082895.1 Hyphomicrobiales bacterium
GCGACGAGGAAGGCGAAGAACTCCACCCCGATATAAACGAAAATCAGCGAAAAGACGGAAAAATTGGTCTGCTTGAGCACCATGGCATAGGTCGCGAACACGCCGGGCGCCCCATCCACCGTCTTGGCAAACCAGCGCCAGAACACCACTGCCACATAGATCAGCAGAAACTGGCGGTCCGGCAGGCCACTGCCTAAAAGAATCTTGGTCAGAAAGTAGTAGGTGACCGCCATGATGATCGGCTCAAGGGTCAGGAACAGGAATCCCAGGGCCTTTTCGAACACCCGGCTTTGCAGCTCCGAATTGATGATCAGCTTGATCTTGGACCATTCCACCGCCAACGTCTTGACGAACTCGGCCCATGTCAGCGCAGCCCTTGTCGTCCCTGACGGGGTGATTTTCATATAATAGGAATCTGACATTCTGGCTCCGGTTCTGGCTGGCTGGTATCTATCCGTTATTGCCGATATGCGTCAAGCCGCACGCCCCTGTCCGCACCGCTTTATCCGGTCACATTCAGCGGCTCCGGGCCAATCTTTCACCAATGATGCGTCCGACCTCCTCTTTCGAGGAAAGATCGCGGATTTCCGGCCGGTAATCGGCCAGCCGGGGGCCATGATATACCCCGCCGGGAAACCAGGAAAAGGCCGGCAGGCCCGCCTGTGCCGCTTCCAGCAACAACATGGAATTGAGGCCGAATACCATGTCGGCCGCCCCCAGCACGTCCCGCTTGTCCAGATGGGTATCAATGCTGACAAAGGGGCGCACCGATGCGGGCAGGATGGAGTCCCAGTCGTGATCCTCCGCCGGATGGGGCCGCAGCAGCAGATGCACCTTGCCCTTTCCCCGTCCGGAAAGGGAGGCAGCAAACCGGGCCAGCCCCGTGGCCGCAGCAAAAATCTGCTCCAGCGCCGGCTGGTCCCAGTCCCAGCCCGCCCCATCATCGAACACGGTTTCGGATACGAACACCAGCAAAAGAGTATCGCTTTCAATGCCCAGCCGTGCCCGCACATCCCGCCGTGCCATCCGGGCATCCGCACCGGAAAGAATAGCGTCGGCTGCCGGTTTCCCCATCAACGGATGATCAAAGGCAATGATGTGCCGGGCCGGACAGGCATGTTCACGCAACCGCTGCACACACCGTTCATCAGGAACGAAGATGGTTTCCGGGCAAAAGTGCCAGCGGTCATCCGGTGTGTCCCCGGCAAATCGCTGCCACAGGTTCCAGTAATGGTCCACGACCGCCGCCGTTGGTACCCCCGCCCCCTGCCCGGCAACGATCAGCGCCTTCTCAATGCTGCACCCCGCCGATGCACCAACCAGAATCCGCTCCGGCCGGAATTGTTCGACAACCGACCGGGCCACATCCGCCAGTTCATCCCGGCGCGCGCCCGCAAGCCGCACCATGTCAAGACCGGTTCCCGCAAAATACCGGTCCGCGGGCGCTTCCAGCAACGCCCGTACCCCTGCGGGCGATTCCCGTGTTTGCAACAGGGCCGCCAGCAGGGAACCGGCCCCCGCCTCCCGTGCACCCGTCACAAGGCGCGATGCGTTTACAAATGTGTTCAACGTCCCGGCCGGAGGCGTTTCAGCAGGCACGAACAAGTTCCTCGCTATCCAGCGAACGGCGGATCATGTCGCAAACCCGCACCGACTGGAAACCGTCTTCAATGGCAGACCGTGACCGGTCGCCCGCTGCAACCTTGCGCACGAAATTGCTCAGCATGTTCTCGAAAAAACCCCGACGCAGCCCGTGCACGTCAAATTCCTCGTACGTGTCCGGGCTTTCAACCCTCTGATCCGCGCCGAAAAGGCGCAGATTCATGTTGAAATCTTCCAGTTCCGCCGCCCCACCCGTGCCGCGCACCTCGAACACCGCTTCGCGGGCCGCCCCCGAAAGGGGCGGAGCACACCAGGAAATGTCGATTATCCCGTCAACACCATTTTCAAAGCGCAGATTGGCCAGCAGGTAATCATCCGCCTGCCGGGCACCATGACGCGAGCGGGCAAACACCTCGGTGACCTCCGAACCGGTCAGCCAGCGCATGATGTCAATGTCGTGCGGCGTCAGCCAATAGGCCAGGTCCGTATGCCCCAGCACCCGCCTGACCCGCTGATTGTTGGAATTGCGCCGCGCGAACATGTGACGGATATCCCCGACCGCTCCCTCCTGAACCGCCGTTTTGAGAGCGTGAAAACGCGGGCTGTGGCGCAGCACATGGCACAGCTCAACCGTCTTGTCGTGCCGTTCCAACGCCTCTTTTATGTAAAGGGCATCCGCGAGCGATGCTGCAAACGGTTTTTCCAGAAGAATATGCTGACCGGCCGCGATTGCCGTATCCACGGGCGCGCGGCGCACCCATTCCGGCGTGGCAATGATGGTCACATCGACATCCGGATGTTCGACATAAAGCCGACCGTAATCCCCCCCCGCATAGCCCGCAATATCGAATTTTCGCGCAAAGGCTTCAGTTTTTTCCTCCGTGTTGCCAACAACCGCGGCAATCTTGCAATCCGGCCTTTGTTGCAGGATGGCCCCATAGATTTCGGCCATAATGCCGGTGCCGAAAATGCCGAATGTCAACATTTCGCTCATGGGTGTTTTACCGCCCGCACGGGATCGTCCCGGTCTATTTCCTCCAGCAGGGCGATAGCCCGGATGCTGCTTTCAAGGGGAATGGTCTTGTGGCCCGGCAGAAATTCCTCCAGCAGAAAACGCAACTCGTCGTCATAGAAATCCGCCGTTTCCAGATCAACCTCGGTGCGCAGGGCCTTGGTGCGTGTATAAAGGTCGGTGCGATAGAATTCCACCGTGTCCCGCACCAGTTGAAACACGGCCGTGCGCCCCGATGCCAGTTCGAAATGGGCGCTGATGACGGTGTTGAAATAGGCAACCCGTGGCGGCGAAAAAT
>JALWTJ010000497.1 GCA_027082895.1 Hyphomicrobiales bacterium
CATTCCGGGGGCGCTCCTGTCAATTGTTCGATCAGTTTCCGGTCCGCCCGCGCCTTCAACTCCCCATTGACCTGCAGGGCCGGGGACAGGGCACAGTTCCCCAGGCAATAGACCGCGCTGACCCTTATGTGTTCGTGTTCGCCTGCAAGCCTTTGCGCCAACGCGAACAGTTCACCCGCCCCCACCGACTGGCAGGCCTCCCCCCGGCAGATCCGGATGCGTATTTCCTCGCGCGCGCGCCCGCCCGTTGCATCTTCGCTTTCCGGTCCGGCAAGCCGGAAATCGTCATAAAAGCTGGCAACCCCGGCCACCTCGGCCTGCGACAGATTCAGGCAACGGGCGATTCCGGCCAGATCGGCCTCCCTGATGGAGCCCTTCTGCTCCTGAACATCATGCAGGATTTCGATCAGGCGCATTTCGTCATTGCCATGGGCGGAACATATCCGGACGACCCGGGGCGGGCACCCCCGGGGTGCGGACGGAGCGGCAGGCGGTGCTCCACTGCGTTTGTTCGTCTTTGCCATGGCAACAATCTGGTTGAAATGGCGGGGATTGTCGAGGGCAATTCTTTCAAACCTGCGTGCAGGGAAACCCGCTGCACAGGCATGTCGGGATACTGTTAGCTGCATGTGCCCGGCAAGGAATCCGGCAAAGGACTCGCGAAAGGATCCGGCAAGGGGAGAGGGGCAGAGATTGTCCGGCATTTTCGCGATGTTCCACATGACAGGGCACGGCGGAAAACCGGGAAAAATGCAAGGGGAACAGGGGCCGGGCAGGCCGGCGACGCGGACGCAGGCGGGGCGTGGCCAGTGTTGTTGTCCCGGGGTACTGCTGTCGCCAGCGGATGTCGGGGCGGTCCGGACAGGGGAATTTCCCTGTTGCACACAATTCAAAAAAAGGCTTTGCTGTCGTTCAGTTCGCGCGATGAATGACCGCGATCAGGAAATTACTGGGAGTAAAAGCATGAAATATCGTTTTCTGGGAGGGTTGGCTCTGACCGCCCTTGTCGCAGGCCTTTCGGCACCCGCCATGGCCTTTGAAGGCAAGAGCGTGAAAGCGGCCAATTGTGATTACGGGGGCAAGATTGCCTCCATCGAGGCAACGTCGGAGTTTGAAGTGGTGTTCACCATGTGCAAGCCCGACCCGGCCTTTGAAGCCAAGGCTGCCTTTACGCCTTTCGGCATTCAGCCGGAAGAACACATCATGTCGGCGGGCGCTGACGGGTCCATTATCGACCATCCTATCGGTACCGGCCCCTTCAAGCTGGAAGCCTGGAACCGGGGCGATTCGGTCATCATGACCCGCAACGATGACTACTGGGGCGACAAGCCGGCCTTTGAAAAGCTGGTCATTCGCTGGAATGATTCGGGCGCGGGCCGCCTGACCGAGTTGCGCTCGGGTACGGTTGACCAGATCACCAACCTGAGCCCGGATGATTTTGACTCCGTCAAGAACGATCCGAGCCTGCAGTTCATTCCGGTTGCCAACCCCAATACCCTTTACCTGGCTATGACCAACACCTTCACGCCCTTTGACAATGTCAAGGTGCGCCAGGCCATCGCCATGGGGATCGATCGCGAACGGATCGTGAAGAACTTCTACCCTGAAGGGTCCGAGGTGGCATCCCACTTCACCCCCTGTTCCCTGCCCAATGCCTGCGAAGGCGAGGACTGGTACGAATTCAATCCGGAAAAGGCACGCGCACTGCTGGCCGAAGCCGGTTATCCCAACGGGTTCGACACCACCATCTACTATCGTGACGTGTTCCGCGGCTACCTGCCCGAACCCGGCGTGGTAGCGGTTGAATTCCAGACCCAGCTTCGGGACAATCTGGGCATCAACGCCAATGTGGAAGTCATGGAATCGGGGGCCTTCATCGATGCCTCCACCTCCGGCAAGCTGGACGGGTTCTACCTGCTGGGTTGGGGCGCCGATTATCCCCATGTGACCAACTTCCTGGACTACCACTTCACCAAGGGAACGGTTCAGTTCGGCCACGATATTCCGGCCATCTACGAACCCCTGCTCAAGGCATCCACCATTGCCGACCCGGCAGAGGCCGCTCCGCTTTATGCTGAGGCCAACAACGCCATCCGCGAATATGTGCCCATGGTGCCCATCGCCCACGGCGCATCGGCTTCGGCGGCCCTGGCAACCCTTCAGAACGCCCATTTCCGCCCCTTCGGCGCACCGCGTTTTGAGATCGACAATCCAGGCAAGGACACCCTGGTCTTCATGCAGAACGCGGAACCGATTTCCCTGTACTGTGCCGATGAGACCGATGGTGAATCCCTGGCGGTCTGCCAGCAGATGGTTGAGCCCCTGCTCAAGTATGGCATCGATTCGGGTGACATCTATCCGGGTCTGGCCACCGGCTGCACAGCCAACGAGGACTCCACCGTCTGGACCTGCACCCTGCGTCAGGGTGTCAAGTTCCATGACGGTTCGTCCTTTGACGCCAATGACGTTGTGGTTTCCTGGGGCGCCGGCATCGACGCTTCCAGCCCCTACCACAAGGGCAATACCGGCTCCTTCGATTATTATTCCTATCTCTGGGACGGCTTGATGAACGCCGAATAATCGACTGACCAAACCGGGGCGGGTGCCATCGGGTATCCGCCCCCTTTTTTCGCTTTTTCCCACGCCGTCGGAATTTTTTGATGCTTGGCTACACCGCAAGACGCCTGCTGGTTTCCATCCCCGTCATCTTTGGCATTCTGCTTGTAACCTTCGTGCTGGCCCGGCTCATTCCGGGGGAACCCTGCAAGGCCATACTGGGTGAAAAGGCAACGGCAGAAACCTGTGCCGCCTTTACCGAACGTTTCGGGCTGGACAAGCCCATCTACGTCCAGTTCGGCATCTACCTGAACAACGTGGCCCACGGGGATTTCGGCAATTCGATTCGTT
>JALWTJ010000498.1 GCA_027082895.1 Hyphomicrobiales bacterium
GCAGGGTCAGGGCACCATGTCCGCCCATGGAGTGCCCCATGATCCCCTGCCGGGACAGGTCGGCGGGGAACCTGTCTGCCAGCAGTTTCTGCACCTCGAAAACCACATGGGTTTCCATGTTGTAGGCCTGCGACCAGGGGGGGCGGGTGGCATCCAGATAGAACCCTGCCCCGGTGCCGAAATCCCAGTTTTCATCTTCTCCTGCGATTCCCTGATTGCGTGGGGACGTGTCCGGGGTGACCAGCATCAGCCCCCGTTCGGCGGCCATGCGCTGCGCTGCCGCCTTGATGGCAAAGGTTTCCTCGGTGCAGGTCAGACCGGCCAGAAAGGTGACAACGGGCACCGGCCCGTTTCGCGCCGCGGGGGGAGTGAACACGCCAAGCCGCATCGGCCCGTTGCAGGCCTTTGAGGAAAAGGAATAAAAGCCCTGCGTGCCGCCAAAGCATTTCTGTTCACCAAGAACGTTGAAATCGGTAACGTCGAAATCAGGAACGTTGCGTTCACCCATGATCTAGAACCGTATGACCGAACGGATGGATGTGCCTTCGTGCATCAGATCGAACGCCGTGTTGATGTCGTCCAGCCCCATCGTGTGGGTGATAAGATCGTCAATATTGATCCGGCCATCCATGTACCAGTCGACGATTTTTGGCACATCGGTGCGTCCGCGCGCCCCGCCAAAGGCCGTGCCCCGCCATACCCGGCCGGTCACCAGCTGGAAGGGGCGGGTGGAAATCTCCTGCCCCGCTCCTGCAACCCCTATGATGATGCTTTCCCCCCAACCCTTGTGGCAGCATTCCAGTGCCTGGCGCATGGTGTTGACATTGCCGATACATTCGAAACTGTAGTCGGCCCCTCCGCCGGTCAATTCCACCAGATGGGCCACCAGATCGCCCTTGATCTCGTTCGGGTTGACAAAATGGGTCATGCCGAAGGTGCGGCCCGTGGTTTCCCGTTCCGGGTTCAGGTCCACCCCGATGATCTGGCTGGCCCCCACCATGCGCGCGCCCTGAATGACGTTGAGACCGATGCCCCCGAGCCCGAAAACCACCACCCGGGAGCCCGGCTCGACCTTTGCGTCAAATGCCACGGCTCCCACTCCGGTGGTGACACCACACCCGATATAGCAGATCTGCTCGAAGGGAGCGTCCTTGCGTACCTTGGCAAGGGCGATTTCGGGTAGAACCGCGTAATTGGAAAAGGTCGAACACCCCATGTAGTGCAGCACCTGCTGTCCCTTGTAGGACAGGCGCGACGTGCCGTCCGGCATCAGGCCGCGCCCTTGCGTTTCGCGGATCGACTGGCACAGGTTGGTCTTGGGATTGAGACAATATTCGCATTCCCGGCATTCGGGGGTGTAAAGGGGAATGACATGATCCCCTTCGCTTACCGAGGTCACGCCGGGACCGGTTTCCACCACCACTCCGGCCCCCTCATGGCCCAGCACCACCGGGAACATGCCCTCCGGGTCGTCCCCGGAAAGGGTAAAGGCGTCCGTGTGGCAGACCCCGGTTGCCTTGATCTCCACCAGCACCTCGCCGGCCTTGGGCCCTTCAAGGTCCAGTTCCACGATTTCCAGCGGTTTGCCCGCTTTAAATGCCACTGCCGCCCGTGTCTTCATGGGGATGCTCCTCTGGATGGTTCAATGGGTCGATTGCCGTCGCGTGGCCCCTGGTTGCATGTAGCCTGGCTGCATGCAGAAAGACCGGGGCGCCTGAACCCCGGTCTTTCCGCATATGACAGGCGTTGCCGCTACAGCTGGATCCGGTACAGACCGAACCCGTTGTCGGAAGTACCCGCCGGCTCGATGGTCACCGCGGTGATGTCGCCCACATGCTCGGCTGCCTTGGGGCCGGTCTCGAACAGCACCGTGGTGTCCGGCAGCGGTGCCAGTGACCAGTTGTTGTTGGCGCTCGGGTTGACCGTTCCCTGCTGCACCAGGTAGCGCACGATGATGTCCCGGTTGGTATCCGGCCCCACGAAGATGATGGTGGAGCCGTCATTGCCCGGGAAGTTGCCCCCGCCACCGGCCCGGTAATTGTTGGTGGCAACCACGAACTTCTGGTTCGGATCGATCGGCTTGCCATCATATTGCAGGTTGACGATCCGGTTGGCATCCGGGTTGATCAGATTGCCCTTGGAATCGAACTTGGAGGGTTGGGACAGGTCGATCTGGTAGGTCACCCCGTCGATCATGTCGAAATTGTAGGACGGGAAGTCCGGATTCAGCAGCGGCTGGTCCTTGGAACCGGGCGTGATCTGGTTGTAGATGCCGGCCGAGCGTTCCAGCCAGTCCTTCACCGTTGCCCCGTCGATCAGCACGGCCCGGATGGTATTGGGATAAAGGTAGAGGTCGGCCACGTTCTTGATTGCCACCGGCCCTGCGGGCACGTCCGTGTAATATTCCGGACCGCCCCGGCCCCCGGCCTTGAACGGGGCTGCCGCCGACAGGATGGGCAGGCCCTCATATTCCGTGCCCTTCATCATCTGCTCGATATACCAGGTCTGGGCGTTGGAAACGATCTGCACCGACGGATCGTCCGCCACCAGCGCAAAGTAGGAATAGAGCGGAGCGGCGGTTTCCCCGACCGCTGTGCGCACATATTGCAGGGTTTCCTCGTGGGTCTGGCGCACAGGATCCAGCACCGCTTCCACGGATTCCACCAGCGGGATCTTTTTCCGGTCGACCCGCTTGTAGATCGGACGAGCTTCGGAGGTATGGGCCGCAATGTTCCACTTTCCGTTTTCATCCCTTTCCAGCAGCAGGTCGATCAGCCCCATGTGCGACCCCCAGAAACCGGCCATGACCGCGGGCTTGCCCATCAGGGTGCCCTTTTCATTGTCAACGCCTTCAATGCCCGCATAATTGCCCGGGAACACCCGGTGCTGATGGCCGGTAAAGACCAC